>JBFLKV010000261.1:0-2682 GCA_040883365.1 Eubacteriales bacterium | reverse complement strand
TGGCGGGTGCGGTGTTGGCCTTTGCCCGCGCGCTGGGCGAATTTGGCGCCACCATCATGCTGGCTGGGAATATCCCCGGCCGAACGCAGACGGTTTCGGTGGCCATTTACACAGCGGTACAAGCCGGAAACTGGGAGCTGGCCTACCGATGGATGCTCATTATCTTTGGTATCTCGTTTGTCACCATCCTTTTAATGAATGCGTGGACCCGCCGCGCGTCAAACTTTGGGAAAGGCGGTGCAAAGCCATGGCGCTCATTGTAGACATCGAAAAAAGACTAGGCGATTTTAATCTGGTCAGCCGCTTTGAAGCGGATGAGGAAACGCTCGCTATTTTGGGTGCATCCGGATGCGGCAAAAGCATGACGCTTAAATGCATCGCAGGCATCGAAACGCCGGACAAAGGATATATCGCGCTGGATGGGCGGGTGCTTTTCGACAGCCAGAGCAAAACCAATCTGGCGGTACGTACGCGGCGTATCGGGTATCTTTTCCAGGATTATGCCCTGTTCCCCAATATGACCGTCATCAAAAACATCGCTTGCGGCGTGCCAAAGGCACTTGATAAAAGCCAAATCGTGCGCGAAATGATCGATGCTTTTTTCCTAGAAGGATTGGAAAACCAATATCCGCCACAGCTTTCGGGCGGACAAAAACAGCGGGTGGCACTGGCGCGTATGCTGGCCAGTCAGCCGGATCTCTTAATGCTGGATGAACCATTTTCAGCGTTGGATAGTTTCTTAAAGTGGCAGTTGGAGCAAGAAATCCTTAAACTACGCGACCGTTTTAACGGCACTATGCTGTTTGTTTCACATAACCGCGACGAGGTATATCGTCTGTGTGACCGAATTGCCGTGATGGAAAACGGCAAAACCCAAGAGGTCTTAACTAAGCAGGATTTATACACCAATCCCCAAACGCTTTCCACCGCTTTGCTTTCGGGATGCAAAAACATTTCGGCGGCGGTACGCACCGGGCAAAACACCCTGTACGCCCAAAGCTGGGACGTTCACCTGACATCGCAGAAAACCGTGCCCCACGACCTGACTCACGTGGGTTTTCGTGCGCATTTTTTTGCATTAGCCGAATCGGACGGTGCCAACACCATCCCCTGCCGCGTCGTGCGTCTCATTGATGACATGTTCTCGGTCATTCTTCTCTGCCAGCCTCTCAAAGCTTCTACATCCGAAAACACCTTGCTTCGGTTCGAGATGGACAAAGCCAAGTGGGATGCGTTGAAAGAAAAAGACACCCTGTATTTTCGGATGCCTGAGGATCAATTGATTTTGATGCGGTAGTATAAACGTCTTATCCACTCTTTATTATCACTGGTTCAGCCTATGGGTTTGCTCACTCCTGCTTATCATCCCCAATAAATGGCGAATACATCATAATCGCCGAGTTGGTGACCACCAGCTCTTCATCAATTCTTTTGCCGTCCTTGTCAAACACCTGACGATACAGCTGGTTATGTCGGCTGTAACCGCCCCAATATTCACTCACAAGGCGATGGTTTTTCTCCACAATACGGTATCGGTACGTCAACAGCTGTTCGGCTCGCCATTCACCCAAAAGGTGCGTCTCGCCCACCCTCACCTTTAGTTGAAAGGTCTGGTCGGTGTTGTTTTGTATCATCAAATCACCGTGCGGATAGTAGCATGTGGCACCCCTACCAAAAGGTTGTCTTCGGGAAACATCAGGGAACACATCGTACCCATGCCGATGCCGCTCGATGATAGTCAGCGGCGTGTGCAGGGTCATCCAAAAAATGAGGTTGGAGAGCTGACAGAGCCCGCCACCTATGCCGGTGTCCACCTTACCGCTCTTCAGCTGGATGCCATCAAGATAGCCTTTGCGTTTGCTGGGTTTACCGATCAGTCGCCAATAGCTGAATATCTGTCCCGGCTTAATAACCACGCCGTCGATATGCGCCACTGCCAAACCGAGGTTAACCACCTTGTTGTGCTGATACTGCATATCCACACCTGCCAACTCGCGCAGAAGCGGTGTCTTATGCGTCATCACGCAACAGGTCAGGTCATCTTCCTTTTGCCTCGCAAACCGTTTTTTCATTTTCATCCAAAGCAGATATCGTAAAACCCGATAATAGCTTTGACCAAACCTTGCCCTTGCCGCTCCACGTCGAACTTCTTGTGTCACACGCTTTTCATGATGCATCCTGACTGTCTCCGTTTTCTGTAATGAAAGTCTGAGCCATATTATATCATACGCGGATAAATTTGCATAAAAAAAGCTTCGGCAGATTAACCGACCGAGGCCTGACTTGCATAAGGTTATTACTTCTTTTTATCTCTCGATAGCATGGGTTTTTTTCATATCATACAGCCGCTTGTCCGCAAGCTCCAGCACCTCCATCGGCGTTATGCATTCCGATCGCGCGCGCAGCAAACCCATAGCTAATCGAAATCTCAACATCCATATAACAGGACGCTTCAATCGCCGCATCAAGGCGCTCGGTTAACGCGTGCAGGCTGGCCTCGCTGGATTTTGTCTGAACCACCAAAAACTCATCGCCGCCATAGCGCACCACAAAGTCCTCTTCTCGCACCTCATCAGTGATGCATTTGGCCAAATTGCGCAAAATAATATCGCCAAAAATATGACCCTTTGTATCGTTCATCTTTTTAAAGTTATCAACATCAAGCATCACAAGAATATAATC
>JBFLKV010000260.1:0-4092 GCA_040883365.1 Eubacteriales bacterium | reverse complement strand
TTTTTATTACCTTGCTTTTTTGGTACTGCTATTCGGTTTTTAAAGTCCTTTTTGCTCTCCCCTTCTCAGCGGACAGCTTTAATATATTACCACCACTCATCCGCCCTTGTCAACTACTAAATCAACTTTTTTTCAAGAAAAAACTTTCGTTTTTTATCTTTAAACAAAGGCCGCTTTCTCAAGCTGTTTTTTGTAAAAAATTACTCTATAAAATAGTTCATTATAAGACGACTCAGCAAACAGTTTCATTTTATAATGATAAATTTATAATTCGAATTATGCCATTTGGGTATCGTTATAACGTCTCATCTTTTAATGCTCTTCTATCTCGAACATTTCATCATAAATGGGTTTTAGCTGTCCATACATACGTAAGTAAATGCGCTTAAATATCTGCTCATATTTTCCATTTGCCGTTCTGTCGGGCAAATAGGTTTCCTTAACATGCACCATCTGATCAACCGCTTGTTCAAAAGAATCAATCGTACCCAATGCCACAAAGCCCACCATCGCCGCGCCCAGGCCACTGGTCTCGTTAGTTTGCACCTTGCTCACTGGCTTGCCGAAGATATCGGCGGATATCTGGCAGATTTCTTCGCTCAAAGATCCCCCACCAGACAGCATCAACTGAGAAATCTCCACTTTGGACTTTTTCTCAATAAGCCGAATCCCATCTTTCAGCGCAAACCCAATGCCCTCAATAATAGCACGATAGATATGATAACGCGTATGCACATCTGAAAAGCCCACCATCGCACCCTTGGCTTCGGGCATATCAATCGGGCTGCCCCAATAGGGTTGCAAAAGCAAGCCGTTGCATCCGGGCGGGATTTCCTTTAGATGCGCATTCAGGCGATCCTCGGGGACTTCGCCCGCTTTGGCTGCTTCCTCCACATCTTTACGGTTAAACTCTTCTTTGAACCAAGAGATCATCCAAAACCCTTTGTATATTTGAATTTCGGGATTATACATACCGGGGACGACTGCGGGAAAAGGCGGTACGAACGGCACGGTCTCAAAATATCGCTTGCTGGTCACTTGCACCGAGGCCTGCGAGCCCAAGGATATCGCTCCTTTACTTTCATCTAAGCACCCGGTACCCAGCGTCTCACATCCCTTATCCGATCCTGCCGAGATAAACGCCGTTCCTTCCGGAATGCCAGTCGCTTTAGCCGCCGCTTTTGTAATCGCACCAAAAACCTGTGCGGCCGGAGTCAGTTCAATCAGCTTTTCTTTAGGGATTTGGAAAAACTGTGCTTTGATCGCATACTTGCTTTCCCATTCGCTGGTTTTATAATTAAAAGGCATATGACCAATCTGATTGGCGGTACTGTCCTTTAATATTCCCGTCATCAAATAATTCAGATAGCCCGAAAGATACACGTACTTGTCCGTATTCTCCCAAACTTCGGGTTGGTGTTTTTGCACCCAATGTGCGGGGCATTGTTTGTTGACGGCCACCGCCGTACGATACATGCCCACCAGTTTGGTCAATACATTATATATAAACGGCATGGGTTTGTGCTCTTTTTGCTTGCGTTTGTCCATCCAAAGAATCACTGGACGAAAAGACCGCTTTTTCTTGTCCAAAAAGACCACAGTGTCCCGCTGGGTGGTCAAAGACACACCCTGAATCTGCGCGAACAAATCGGGATAGCTTTTTTTCAACGCGTTTGTTACATCGCAAATGCGATTAAAGAATGCATCCGCATCACGTTCGGCCCAATTAGGTTTGGGTCGGTCGTATTTTTCAAACGCTTTCTGCTCTTTGGCAAGCCCATTACCTTTCGTATCAAAGATCAGCGCTTTTACACTCTGCGAACCGCAATCAATCGCAAGAATCACCGGATTTCCCATGATTTATCTCCTCTAAAATTCATGATATCCACGATATCAAATTTTATTTTGTTTTGCAAATTATTTGCACTTCTTTTTCGCTTCATCCCGCTCTTGTTCCGTCCCCCGCTTTGATGTTATAATTGAACAAATTACCAGTTTATAATCCAAAAATAGGAGCAGACAAATGAGAGAACTTGAAGAAAAGCAAGGATTTATATGCGATATGGACGGCGTCATCTACCACGGCTCCCGGCTTCTGCCCGGAGCAAAAGAGTTTGTGGATTGGCTAAAGTCGGAGAAAAAAGACTTTATGTTTTTGACCAACAACTCTTCCAAAACTCGCAAAGAACTCCAGCTAAAGCTGGAAAGCATGGGCATTGAGGTTGGCGAAGAGCACTTTTACACATCCGCACTGGCCACCGCTAGTTTCCTAAAAAAACAGATGCCGGGCGGCAGCGCTTATGTCATCGGCGACGCTGGGCTCACCAACGCCATGTATAATGTAGGTTTTTCGATGAACAGCACCGACCCGGATTATGTGGTCATGGGCGAAACCCGAACCTACAACTTTGAAATGCTGGAAAAAGCGACTCAGTTGGTGCTAAAAGGCGCTATGCTAATCGGCTGCAACTTTGATACCACCGGTCCGGTGGACGGCGGTATTGCTCCGGCCACGCGCGCGCTGATTGCGCCGGTAGAGATGGCCACCGGCAAAAAAGCCTATTTTGTGGGCAAGCCCAATCCGCTGATGATGCGCCACGGCCTGAATACCTTGGGCGTGGAAAACAAGGACGCCGTGATTATCGGCGATAGAATGGACACCGATATTGTAGCCGGCATTGAAGCCGCCATCGACACCGTGTTAGTCCTTAGCGGCGTGACCAGCCACGAAAGCATGCTGAAATTCTCCTACCGACCCAAATATATTCTGGACGGCGTGGGTGATGTGATTAAGTAAATGCAGCACTAAGCGTTGATGGTCATTTCCTTTAAGAAGGAATTCCATCCCGTAACGTTTGTGTTTTCTTATCAGAATAATCATAGTCAAGAAAGGATATGCATTATGAATTGCTCAGAATGTGGTCAACCGATCAATAGCACGGACGAATTTTGCACAAAATGCGGTAAGAAAAATATGGCTCAGGAAAATATCGCGCTAAACAAAAAAAATATGCATAGCCGTAATCCCTTCGTTTTTGGGCTTTTCGGCATCATCATCGGGGTCATTGGTTTGGCTATAGTGTTGTTTGCGCTAAATGCTCTGCCCAATGGGCAAGGCAGTATAGAAGGACGAGGTTATAGGAATCCCACTGACGCAGGTGAAGCCTATTTACTGGGGCTGAAAAATCAAGACTTTGATGCCATGATTTCTACCTTTGCGGTTGAGAGTTATCATAAAAACTGCAATTTTCAAGCCCAGTTAGAAAGATATTCTGCCTATAGACCAAACTTTCCCATTTTACTGCCAAACGACAATGATTTTGCTTATCATCTTAATCTTGAGAACCGAAAAAAACAGATAGTGCAAAACATCATAAATCAGTATATGGTTTATAATGTGCCCAGCGGTTTTAACGACGGACAAATGGTTGCGTTAACCAATACAGATGACTTAGAAGATTTTATCGACACCCTTGAGGATGAGACTGAAGATTACATATTTGATGATATTAAAATTATTGCGTCAACCTCTTACGCTGACCAAGAAGGCACCCCTTCGGCACGGCAGATGACTGAAAACATTCTCGATTTACTTCCCAATAATGTTTTACAAAAACTGCCCAGCGATGCAGAAGAAGAAATCGAAGACATTTTGAAAATATATATAGAAAGTTACGATCTGGGGATTACCGCCAAAAATGCAGAAATTTATGGTGTAAAAGAAGACGATTTGACTGATATTGCCGTTTTATTCGAAGCTAATGGCCAGCTATGGATTGCATGCTTTGAAACGGTTAAATACAATGGTAAGTGGTATATCGGTAACCTCAATAGCACTATTGGTGCATTAAGCGGTTGGATTATTTCTACCGGTGGTATTCAACCAATAAACGACTAAGCTTACAATAGCCTTTAGTAAAGGGGTATAGGATTAAATCTCCTGTACCCCTTTTTATAGTTAAAAATATAAGGTTTATTCACATCACACGTTTCAATCGATTTTCAGCACACTCATAAACGCCTCACTCGGCACCGCTACACTGCCGATCTGGCGCATTTTCTTTTTGCCCTCTTTTTGTTTCTCCAAAAGCT
>JBFLKV010000259.1:0-3425 GCA_040883365.1 Eubacteriales bacterium | reverse complement strand
TTAACGCCCGCGTCATCCAGAACAAACATATCGCCGCGGGTTAAATAGCGGTCGATCATATCCTCCTGCTCATCGGCCAGCAAAAGCAAATCGAGGTACTGTTTTTTGTTTTCCGTGATTTTGATTATATTCATATCTACTCCACCAAGTTTTCCACTTTCAGCATGCCGTCTTCGTCGTACTCAAACTGCGGGCAGTAGGCGACCTCCCAGTAATACCCGTTGGGGTCTTTAAAGTATCCGCTATAGCCGCCCCAAAAGACCTTTTGCGGTGTTTTTACAATCTCCCCACCTTTGGATGCAACCAGTGCCATAAAGTCGTCCACTTCGGCCTCGGTCTGCATATTGCAGGCCAGTGTGATGCCGCCAAAAGCGTCCCCACAGAGTTTGGGTGGGTTTTGCTCATTGATATCCTTGGCAAGCCCCTCCAGCGAATACAGCGCCAGCTTGGTTCCTGCATTGTCAAAAAACACAATAGGGGGATTATCCATCGTTTCATAGGTTTTAAATCCGATATCTTTGTAGAATTTCAAAGTCGCTTTCATGTCTTTAACGCCCAGCGAAATCATGGTAATACGATTCATGCGATTCTCCTTTTTTTATACCACAGTATGCTTCATCGGGATAAAGCGAATACCGTTAACTGTCTTCTCATCGTCGGTGGGTGCAAAACCCAGTCGCTTATATATCTTAAGCGCATAAGGCGAAGCGTTGACCGTCACCTCCAAGGGCTCTTCCGACTGTTTACAGTGCAAAAGCAAGGTGTCATAAAGGGCTCGGCCAATCCCCTGCCGATGATAATCGGCGTCCACAAAAAACAGCGAAACATGACAGGGCGGACGCACCGCAATAAAGCCCACGATTTTATCCCCGTCAAAGCTACCCCAACAGGTCAACGTGCCTTCACGTATTTTTCGTTTAACAAATTTCGGCTCGATATATTCCTTAAACTCGGCTGCCCCTTGGGGTGTGTATTCGGGTGCCTCAAACTGCAAAAACACACGCCAGACCAAGTCCAGCGCGCCGCTTTTTTCAACCGCGTCTGCTCCTATACTTTTGATTATGTATTCTTTATTCATCATGATTAATTATACCATAACCTCTGGATATAAATAGCAGAAAAAAGCATTTTAAAACGCCCGGCATATGCCGAGCGCTCCTATTGATTTATGGAGAGTTTAGATACTATTTGCCTTTAGTAGAAATTTTAAATACCGAATATAGTGGGCAAGAACCCATCAAACCGGTTGCCAGCGGAACAAATCCTAGAAGACCCCACCATTTGGCACTGCCGTCCAAAAAGATGAAGAGACTGAAAAGCGCAACCGCTAAAACGATACGAATCACTTTATCTGTTTTGCCTACATTTTTTGTCATTGTATTTTCCTTCTTTCCTGTTTAAAAACCTGTATGATTATTTCTTGATTGCTTAATCTTTATGGTTTAATTATAACAGTTTAGAAGGAGAAATAAGTGATGTTGTCACATTCACTTTATAAGTGCGCTACAATCAAAAGCCGTTAAGAAACTGACGAATCTCATTAGCGATTTCATCATGTTTATCATAATGGATATAGTGCCCGCAATCATAAATAATGAGTTTTGAATCCGTATCCTCAGCAAATTGCTTTTGAGTTTCGAGCCAATTATCACCGATCTCTTCACCATTGGATGAAAACATTAAAATCGGACAGGAAATACTCCCACCCTCCTACCAGCTGTGCGTTGTTAAGCACATATTCACCTTCTCGGATATAATCAATATTCACTGCGTTTCGGTACATCAGCAGTTTTTGTTGACGCCTCTCCTCGGCAGACAACGCCTCAGAATTCAACGGATAAAGGCCGGGTATTCGTAAGATCCCAAGTTTCGCCGCTGTTCTCCCAACCGTAATCATACGCGTGACACGTTTCATGTCTAACGCATCATACTGGCAGGTATAGCCATGTCCAATCCAATCACTGCTTTGACTTCTTCAGGGTAATTTTGCGCCCAGTATAGTGCCTCCAATCCCGACATTGAATGTGGAAGCAATACAAAAGGCGCTTCTTCTCCTGCCAGTTTCAGCGCTTCTCGTGTCTCTTCAACCATACTTAAAACATCTCGCTTAGTATCCACTATATCGGAATACCCGTACCCCAGTTTTTCAACAACAACAATTCGGTAATCGTCTGAAAGCAAGGAGTAGAGTATTTTAAAATCATACACGGGCGCAACCGTTGCCGACCCTGACATAAAAACAAGTGTTGGCTCGTCACTCTTTTCACCCTCTGCATAAACATGGATCTTATAATCACCCACTTCAACCAGCTTGCCATTCGCAGTTATCTCTTTTGCTTCAAAGCTAATGGCTATCCGATTGTAGACAGCAAAGAATAAAATGATCCCCACTATTATTACAATTATTGTCGCAATAACTTTCAGCCATCTATATTTATTTATCATATAACCCATCTCACTTAAGCATGCAAACACATTTTTCGTCTTGTCAGTTCACCGTTGGCTTTACTCGCCAAACTGCGTCAAAAACGACAGTACCGCCCCGCTAAATCCTATATCTTCGGTTGGGTTTTCCAAGTATTCTTCCTGACATACAAAATGATTGTCACCCGCCAGTGTGTAAATATAAACATTTGAGACATCCGCATTTTCATCTCTAAATGCAGCGCGGTTTAACGCTTCAAAGCACTCATACGGCACTTGCGTATCCCCTTTGGAGTGCATCAGCAAAATGGGCTTATCCAGTTTCTTTATCTGATTGATTGGGGTATATTTCATCTTACCCAGCCCAAATTTTAGCCCCATACTCAAGTCCATAAACGGTTTTTGTATAGCGACATAGCCTTCGGACAACCCCATCGCCAGCATATTAAAAGATGCAAGATCGCCCCAATTGGTAAAAGCAGACGCCGAGATAACCGCATCGATGGCATCCACCTGTGCGCCCGCAATAATCACCGTACCCGCACCCATCGATGTACCATAAGCAATAATCGGCAAGTCTTTGTAATCCTCAAGGCCCTCCAAATATTCAGCCCCGGCTTTCACATCCAGCCATTCGTTCATACCCATTGAGATGCCGAATCCCTCGCTGTCGCCATGACTGCGCATCTCCACTAGCAGAGTGGAAAACCCTGCATCCTGAAACATCTTGGCGTAGCTATAAAAATCCCGCACGGGCGGATTATCCAATCCCGAAATCAGCACGATGGCACCCTTGGGCGTTTCGGCTTCCACCAAATACGCCGCTAAAGTCAGCCCATCGTCGGTGACCAGCGATACATCTGTGGCCTCAAGTCCATAATCGGCCGCATCAATGGCGTCATACGACAGTTTAGCATTCAAAATGCCGCCTGTGACTTGAAAAGGAATAATCATCAGTGCCGCTAATCCTAGAACAAGCAACACAATAAGAATAATCACGA
>JBFLKV010000043.1:0-3433 GCA_040883365.1 Eubacteriales bacterium | reverse complement strand
CGACGATTATAACGAAGAAGACCAAAAGAAAATCAGCGATACATTACAGAAAAAATATAAATGTTTGCCTGTTTATTTGAACAAATCGGATATTGATCTGTTTTATCATGGATTTTGTAACAAGACCATCTGGCCGCTTTTTCATTATTTCAACAACAAAGCCGAATATCGACAGGATTTTTGGGAGGCATACAAAAAGGTCAATACCATTTTCTTCGAAAGCGTCATCGACATTGTTAACGATGATGATACCATTTGGATACACGATTATCAGCTGATGCTTTTGCCGGCGATGATTAAGGAACAATATCCCAACGCCAAAGTGGGTTTCTTTTTGCACATACCCTTCCCCTCATATGAGATATATCGCTTGATGGTTTGGCGGGACGAAATACTGATTGGGCTTTTAGGTGCGGACCTTATAGGCTTTCATACGTACGACTATGTACGACATTTTTTAAGTAGTGTTCGCAGACTATTGGGCTACGAGCACAACTTGAATCAAATCATATATGAGAACCGACAGGTACAGGTAGACGCTTTCCCGATGGGTGTCGACTATGAACTTTTTGCCAAAGAACATACCGACCAGCAGTTTGAAAAAGAAGTTAAGCAAATCGTGGACAGCACACGCGGCGAGAAAATCATTCTCTCGATTGATCGATTGGATTACACCAAAGGCATCCCAGAGCGAATCAAAGCATTTGATGCGTTTTTGACGCGGTATCCACAGTTCATCGGCAAAGTACGGTTCCATCTCATCGTGGCGCCGTCGCGCGAGGAAGTGGATATGTATGAATCCTTGCGCAGTGAGATTGCCGAACTGGTCAGCGAAGTGAACGGTAAACACGGCACGGTGGAATGGATGCCAATTTGGTTCTACTATCAGACTTTCACGCAAGAGAACCTGATTGCGCTTTATAAGCATTCGGATATTCTTCTGGTCACACCGCTACGTGACGGCATGAACTTAGTGGCCAAAGAATACATCTCGGCGCGGTCGGATTTGGGCGGTATGGTGGTCATCAGCGAGACGGCGGGCGCGGCAAGTGAGCTTGGCGAAACCGTGGTGGTCAACCCGAACGACTGCAATGCCATTGCCGAAGGCATCTACAAAGCGCTGAGCATGCCAACAGAAGAAAAGAAGCAAATCAATGCGGTTTTGCACAAGCGGATTCAACGCTACAATGTCCATTTTTGGGCAGAGCAGTTTTTAAAAGTGTTGGAGGCGGGTGCCGTGCCGATAGAGGATATAAAAACAATCAGCATTGAGCGCGATAGTTCGGTGGTTGAAAGAGCTTACCGAAAAGCTAAAAAGCGGATTATCCTTTTGGATTATGACGGTACGTTGGTTGGGTTTAAGTCGATCCCGCAGAAAGCCAGGCCGGATAGTGAACTAAAACACTTGCTTTCCAAGCTGACATCGGATGAAAGAAACAAACTGGTCATCGTCTCCGGACGCGACCGGCATACGCTGGAAGATTGGCTGGGAGACCTTAAGATACAGATGCTGGCGGCGCACGGGCTGTGGCGACGTGAAATGGACGGCAAATGGGTGATGACCGCGGCGCTGGACAACAATTGGAAGAGCGCAGTGACGGGTATTATGCAGATGTTTGTCGATAGGATGCCGGGTGCATTGATTGAGGAAAAAGAGTATTCATTGGCTTTTCACTATCGGCAGTGTGAACCGGATATGGTCAATGTGAAATTGAGCGAAGTCAGATCGGCATTGGCCTCGGCAACGGATTCGATGAGTCTTAGTATCCAAGACGGAAACAAGGTTTTGGAAGTCAAAGACAGTCGGGTGGATAAAGGGCAAAGTGCGACGGCATTTTTGCAAAACAATGAGTTTGACTTTATTCTGGGTGTGGGCGATGATTACACCGATGAGGATTTGTTTGTCTCATTGCCGCCGGATGCCTGCTCGGTTAAAATCGGGATGGGCAGTACCCACGCGAAGTATCGCTTAAATTCTTGGAAATCGATGCGTCGGCTACTAAGAAAATTAGCTGCGGATACAAAATAATAGTGGTAATATTTTTTAATGGATAGATATCTAAAAAGCCCTGTCGGGTGCGACAGGGCTTTTGCACCCAAAGAAAACAGCTTTAGTTGATAATAAAAGCTAAGATTAGCGGTAAAAATTTGGCTTGTTAAAGTAAATCTTGTAGAAAAGAAAGACCGAAAGGGACCGCAGCGCACCGATACAAACAACCTAGAAAAAGAAGCGGTTTGGTGTTATAATTTCACATGATAACTTTTTTGGAGAATCGATGAAAATAATAATCATATCCCCCAAGAATCGAACGGTATATAATTTTCGCGGGGATCTAATCAAAGAATTAATCAGTGCCGGGTATTCGGTGATGGTCACAGGGCCGGACGATACGGACAAAGATAAAATTACGGCACTGGGCACGACCTTTGTTAAAGTGCCGCTTCGGAAAAACGGGCTGAATCCTTTTGAGGATATTCGTTACTATTTCCGATTAAAACAATTGATCAAAAAAGAGAAGCCGGACATTACTTTTGGGTACACCATCAAACCGAATATCTACGGAGCGGTGGCGGCCAAAGCGGGCGGAGCAAAACACAGAGTTTCCTTGGTGACGGGTGCGGGCTATCTCTTTAGCGCAAACACGTTGAAAGCCAGAGTGCTTCGGATGGTGGCCAAGGTGCTGTACCGTGCCGGATTTGCGGCTGCGGATACGGTTGTTTTTCAAAACCCTGATGATCGTGATGAGTTTATCTCTCACGGGTTGGTCAAAGCGGATAAAACGCGTGTGGTCAACGGATCTGGCGTTAATATGCAAAAGTTTATCCCTGCGCCGTTGCCTCAGACGCCGATATTTTTTATGTTGGCACGTATCATGAAATCCAAAGGGGTTTTCGAATATCTTGAAGCGGCCGAAAAGGTGAAAGCAAAACACCCAGAAGCCACATTTATGTTGCTCGGTGCGTTTGAGGGTATTCCAGATTCGATCAAAAAAGAGGATATTCAGCACTACATCGATGCCGGGGTTATCGACTATTACGGCGAAACCGATGATGTGCGTGAATTTTATAAAAAATGCAGTGTGTTCGTTTTGCCGTCCTATCGGGAAGGCACACCACGAACGGTACTGGAAGCCATGGCCATGAAACGCGCCATCATCACCACCGATGTGCCGGGATGTCGCGGTACGGTTTTGGATGGGCAAACCGGCTTTTTGGTGCCTAAAGGGGATGTAGAAACGTTGGCCGAAAAAATGATTTGGTTGATTGAACAGCCCAATAGGATTAAAGAGATGGGCGAATCTGCTTATCAGCTTTGCCAAGAGAAGTATGATGTCAACAAGGTCAATCAGGATATGATGAATATTCTAATCAATCAATAGATTTGGGGGAAGTATGGGATATAACGAAATAGTTTTTGATAAAAATACACAGT
>JBFLKV010000042.1:0-7968 GCA_040883365.1 Eubacteriales bacterium | reverse complement strand
GGATATGTACGAGCGTGTTGAGCGCTTGGCACCGCAGGTATTTACTGAGGTTAAAGGTTCGGACAAAGTGGTTTCGGCCAATGTGGACTTCTATTCAGGTCTGGTTTATTCGATGCTGGACATCCCAGAAGATTTGTATACACCTATTTTTGCTATGTCACGCGTAGCGGGTTGGTCTGCGCATCGCATTGAAGAGCTGGCGTTTAATCCGCGCATTATGCGTCCGGCATACAAAAATGTACGAGCACCACAAGGCTATACACCGTTGAGTGAACGTGAATAAAAAATATGATGGCCGCCATAAAATGCTATGGCGGCTTTTTTATTTGCGCCATTTTCTAAAAAGTATGCCTGTGATATCAATTGAAATTACACAGAATTTACAAAACTTGAAATCGACGATAATAGTTGTGCTGTATCTTATATCCATACTAAAAAGTTTTGGAGGCTTATATGAAAAGAGCACATAACAAATTGATTGTCGGTTTACTGTTGGTCGTTCTGCTGGTGGGTTTCACCGCTTGCACGAAGGCAGAAGAACCCGAAACAGAAGCAGTTGAAGTCGCTGTTGAAGAAACAGAAGAAATGGTTGAAGAAGTAGCCGAAGAAGTTACGCTGACCGGTGAAATCACCGTTTCTGGTTCCACTTCTGTAGAGCCTGTAGGCGTTGCACTCGGCGAAGAGTTCACCGCGCTCAATCCTGATGTTACCTTTACTTATGAAGGCATTGGTTCTTCGGGCGGCGTTAAAAACGCGAATGACGGCACAACCATGATTGGTACAGCATCCAGAAACATCAAAGATTCTGAAAAAGAATATGGCATGACCGAACAGGTTTTAGCTTATGATGGTATTGCTGTTGTCGTAAACCCGGCAAATGGCGTTTCTGACCTGACGCTTGAACAGGTACAGGGCATTTACCTTGGCGAAATCACCAACTGGAGTGAAGTGGGCGGAGCCGACGCTGAGATCGCTGTTGTATCCAGAGAAGATGGTTCTGGAACACGTGGTGCTTTTGAAGAACTGGTTGATTTTGAAGATGCGCTGACCGCTTCTGCCATCATTAAAGAAGGAAACGGAAACGTTCAGACCACGGTTGCAGGCAATGAGCTGGCGATTGGATACGTATCGTTCACTTACCTTGATGACACAATTAAAGGTGTTGCGATCAATGGCGTTCTGCCTTCTATCGAAGCAGTATTGGATGCCACATATCCGGTTTCGAGACCTTTCAACATTGTTTATCATGAAGAAAACTTAACCGATGCTGCAAAAGCATGGCTTGAGTGGGTGACCAGCGACGAAGCAAAAGAAATCATCTCTGAAAAGGGCGCTATTCCTCTGGACTAGTGAGTAAATTTAAACTTCAAACATGGCAAAAAGGTTGGTTAACCCCAACTTTTTTGCATGTTTTAAAAAAGAGGATATAGCATGTTTAAGAAAAAAATACATGAATCAATAATAGAATTCATCATCCGGATTTCATCATATATCTCGATTTTAGCGGTTGGATTTATTATCATATTTATTCTTAGCAAAGGGGTTCAACCCTTCTTATGGTTTAACAAAGAGGGTACATATCCGTTCCTTGATTTTATTGGCGGAATGGAGTGGGACCCGAGTGATATCGCTGCAAACGCGAAGTATGGCATATTCTACATGATTATCGGATCGGTGCTGGGAACCATCGGCGCGATTCTGATTGGTGTGCCCATCAGCCTGTTTGCCGCCGCTTATTTGTCCGAGCTGGCACCCCCACTGATGCAGAAGATTGTCAGAAACGGTGTGCTGCTGATGGCGGGTATTCCGTCGGTCATCTATGGCATCTTTGGCCTTGGGCTTATCGTCCCTTGGATCGATGGTGTTTCGCCAAACCCATTTGGTGAATCGTTGCTTGCGGTGATTATAGTTTTGACCATGATGATTTTACCGACCATGATAGCGATTGCCGAGAATGCGATTGCCTCGGTACCCAATGAATATCGGCAAGCTTCATATGCTCTGGGCGCGACCAAAGTATATACGACGATGCATGTGCTAATCCCTGCGGCGCGAAGAGGGATTCTTGTTGGTATTGTGCTGGGGGTTGGCCGTGCGATAGGCGAAGCGATGGCAGTGGTTCTTGTTGCAGGCAATGTAGCCAGCGGACTGCCCTCGTCCATATTCGATCCGGTACGACCGCTCACAACCAATGTTGTTCTAGAGATGAGTTATGCTGCGGGCTTGCATGAAGAGATGTTGTTCTCGACGGGCAGCGTGTTGCTTTTGATGATTATTGTAATCAACATTGTTTTGAGCAGACTAACTAAGAGAATGGGGCAGTATTGATGAAATCAAAAAAGAAAACACAGGATATAATTTTTAAGTGGCTGATGACTTTTTGCGCCTGTTTGATCATTGCTCTGTTAGGGTTAGTTTTGGGCTACGTAATCTATCAAGGTGCAGGGCTGGTTGACAAGCAGTTTTTAACGGGCGACTTTGATTCACAAACCAACTACGTCAATGTCGTGGTGGGCGATTCGGGATTGTTGGCCGATGTTGAAGAGATAGAATACGATAATGCGGAATATATCGCCATTACAAAGCTGAAAAAGAATTCACCTTTGAGAGACGGTATTGCCTTAAGCGGAGACCTATATCCGTTACGCTCGGGGGATATCATAAAAAAAATAGACGACGATAAAACAACGGATATGAGCATTGCGGAATATCGATCGCTGGAATCCGCATTGGCGGTCAATACCACTGTGAAACTAAAAGTGGTGCGTCCAGGCGAAGGTATATTGCCCTTGGCGATGAATACCCTTTATATCATCGGGCTGTCCTTGCTGTTTGCGTTGCCCATGGCCATTTTCTCGGCGATATTCCTGGCAGAATACGCAAGACCCGGAAAGGTGTTGGAGATTATTCGGTTTGCAACCAGCTCTTTGGCCGGTATTCCGTCCATCATATTTGGGCTGTTTGGCATGCTGGCGTTTGTTAAGGTGTTTAATCTGGGCTATTCGTTGCTGGCAGGGGCACTGACGCTTTCTATCGTGCTTTTACCGACGATTATCGGTCAGACAGAAGAAGCGATCAAACGGGTACCTTTGGCGCTTAAGGAAGGGTCTTTGGCGCTGGGCGCGACCAAATTGCAGACGATTTTTAAAATCATGCTGCCAAACTCCATTTCGGGTATTTTGGTAGGCGTACTTTTGGGCGTTGGGCGTATCGTGGCCGAAAGCGCGGCTCTGCTGTTGACGGCCGGTACAACGGCGGCTTTAGCAACCAGTGCGTTTAAGAGCGCATCGACTTTGACGGTTAAAGCCTACGCTGTAGCGAAAGAAACAGGCGACATCAAGTTGGCGAGCGCCATTGGGCTAGTGGCGATTGCGCTGATTATAATCGTCAATGCTTTGGCAAAACTGGTTGAGCAATTTGACAAAATGAAGGGAAGAGTATAGGAGAAGTTATGGTCAAAGATAATAGCAAAAACATAAAAATGAGTGTTTCGGACATGAACTTTTATTATGATGATTTTCAGGCACTGAAAGGATTAAACCTGGAAGTCATTCAGAATGAAGTTCTGGCTTTCATCGGGCCTTCGGGCTGCGGGAAATCCACCATGCTTCGGTCAATGAACCGGATTAACGACCTCATTAAGGGAGCAAAGGTGGAAGGGCTGATTACGCTGGAAGGTGAGGATATCTATGCACCGGGCTATGACGTTATCGAACTGCGCCGGAAAGTGGGGATGGTTTTTCAAAAGCCGAATCCTTTTCCAATGAGCATTTATGATAACATCGCCTATGGGCCGCGGCTGAATGGCATCCGCAATAAGAGCACGTTGGACGGCATTGTTGAAAAGAGCTTAAAGCAGGCGGCATTGTGGGACGAGGTCAAGGATAAGTTAAATGAGAATGGCTTGAGCATCTCGGGCGGCCAGCAGCAGCGATTGTGCATTGCGCGCGTCTTGGCGGTAGAGCCCGAAGTGATTTTGATGGATGAGCCCACTAGTGCGTTGGACCCGATTGCGACCTTGAAAATAGAGGACTTGATTTTTGAATTGAAAAAGCAATATACTATTGTCATTGTCACACATAATATGCAGCAAGCGGCAAGGATTTCCGACAAAACCGCATTTTTCCTTTTAGGAGAATTGATTGAGATAGATAAAACCACCAAACTGTTTGAACGGCCAAAGGACAAACGGACCGAAGACTATATCACAGGCAGATTTGGATGATAAGGAGAAAAATAAATGGTAACCAGACTATCGTTTGAAGAAGAATTAGGAACGCTCCACGAGCAGTTTACCAATATGCTGTCCTTGACCGAGGACGCCATCGACAAAGCGATCGTGGCTTTGAAAACCCAGGACGCAGAGCTTGCACAGACCATCATCGACGGCGATGATGAGATTGATAAGGTGGAGCGCAAGATTGAAAAGCTTTGCTTGGAGATTATGGTGCGGCAAAACCCAATTGCCAGAGACTTAAGACGTATAACCAGCATTTTTAAGCTGATTACTGACCTAGAACGCATTGCCGACCACGCAGAGGATATCTCGGAAATTGTGATTCGCATCAAAGACCAAAAATACATTAAGCCGCTGGTGGACTTGCCAGACATGGCCAATAAAGCGCGGACGATGGTGACGCGTGTGATTCGCTCCTATATGCAGCGGGATGTGGACATGGCTTATGAAGTCTGCGCGGATGATGACTACGTTGATAAATTATATTATAAGATATATGATGAGTTAGTCGAGATGATCAAGGGCAACCCGGCATGCGCCGATCAAGCGGTTGCATTGATTTCGATTGCTAAGTATGTTGAAAGGATTGCCGACCATGCGACGAATATCGCAGAATGGGTTGTGTTTAACGAAACAGGTAAGCACAAACGCATCGGTTAGCCAAGGCAAAGGTGAATGGAAAAGAAACGGATTTATATCATAGAGGACGATCAAAACATCTGTGATCTTTTGGTATATAAACTACAAGGATCCGGCTTTGATGTGCAAGGATTTGGTACGGGAGAACTAGGGCTTTCGGCGGTGATGGACGCACCGCCGGATGTTTTGCTTTTGGACTTGATGCTGCCGGGCATGGATGGCTATGAAATATGTCGGGGTATCCGCGAAAATGAAGCGACACGGGATGTCTATATCATTATGCTGACGGCAAGAGGCGAAGAGGGAGACCGCATTTTGGGTCTGGAGATTGGTGCCGATGATTATATGGTAAAACCTTTCTCAGTCAGAGAAGTGGTGGCCAAGGTGCGCGCGGCATTGCGTCGGTTGGACTTTACCCAAAGCGTCAAGAAGTTTGACCGCATTGAGGCGGGGGACTTGGTGATTATCCCGGAGAAGCGCGAAGTCTACAAGGGCGGAGAGCTTTTGGACCTAAAGAAGAAAGAATTTGATTTACTATATTATATGATGCAAAATGCTGGACGCGTGATGTCACGCGAGAAACTTTTGGATGACATTTGGGGTTATGACTTTGCTGGGGAAACGCGGACGGTGGATGTACACGTCTCTCAGCTTCGGGTGAAGATAGAAGACGAGCCGGAAGCACCAAAATATATTAAAACGCTGCGTGCGGTTGGGTATAAATTCAGCGATATTAAAAAAGGGGATTGATATGCAAAAAAAGGCATTTAGATATCTTTTTTTCACAGCGATTATTGCGGTCGTTCTGACCGGCATTATCGCCATTACGATTTCACGCGGCGCCGCGATAAACGAAGCCGAACTGGGCGCCGAAGCCATGGCAAAAATCATAATCAATGTGTTGGATGAAGATGAGCCGGCGTTTGACGAAAAGGCAAAAGATTTGGGCACAGAGCTTTCATACGAGACGTATTCGCCATATCGAATCACCATTATCGCACCGGATGGCGTGGTTTTGGGTGATTCGGAAGCGGACATTAACACCATGGAAAACCACGCGGATCGGCCGGAAGTGGCAGAAGCACTTGTGAACGGCAAGGGGACATCGCGAAGGGCTTCGGATACGGTTAAAATGGATATGCTGTATGTGGCGGTTTTGGATGAAACCTCTGGGCGTATCGTTCGGGTGGCAATGCCACTGACCGAAATACACCGCATGAATTCCAGATTGGTTTTGGGTGGCCTGCTCAGTATTTTGGGCGGGGTTTTGATCGCCATTTGGGCGGCGGTTGTTTTTGCTGGAAGGATATCCAGACCCATCAGCCAGATGGCTGAGGCAGCTGAAGCGATTGCTGACGGTAATATGTGCAAACGTGTGGATGCCGGAACGCGAACCGAGCTGGATGATTTAGCCGCTTCGTTTAACCGCATGTCCGAAAAACTGGATTTCTCACTCAATCAATTGCGGCACAAAAACGCCGAATTTGATGCGGTGCTATCCAGCATGCAAAACGGACTTATTGCGGTGGACCTCGATCTTGATATTCTCTATATCAATACCGAAGCACAGACACTATTCTCGTATATGCCCAAAGAGAAATCCGAGAGATTGCCACTTTCGGTGATTGTTTACCAGCGGCCGATTGTTGAGGGCGTGCTTGCCTGTCTGGATAAGCTGGAGACTCAGCAGATTGAGGTGCGGATGGGCACGGATGAAATCAAGGATTACCGTGTGCTGATTTCGCCCATGCAGTTTAGAGGAAAAGTATCGGGCGCGATTATTCTTTTTGATGATGTGGCGCATCTACTAAAACTAGAACGACTCAGAAGTGATTTTGTGGCCAATGTATCGCATGAACTCAGAACACCGCTAACTTCCATCAAAGGCTATGCCGAAACACTGAAAGAGGAAGGCATTAAGGATATTGATAATGCCAAACGCTTTTTGGAAGTGATCGAGATTGAAGCCGATCGGCTGAATGTGCTGATTAACGACTTGATGGAACTCTCTGAGATTGAGAACAAAAGTGAAGATGTCAATATCTCACGGCATTCGCTTTCCAGTATTATTGGCGAGGTCACCGACTTAATCGCCATCAGTGCCGAAAAGAAAGCGGTCGAAATTATCGTAGACCAGCCGGAACCGATTGATATCTGGGCTAATCGAGACCGAATCAAGCAGCTATTATTAAACCTTATTGATAATGGCATTAAATATAATAAACCCGGGGGTAAAGTGACGGTTTCGGTCACCAAACACGTGAATATACTAAAGATTTTGGTGAAAGATACCGGAAGCGGTATTGACGAAAAAGATATTCCGCGACTCTTTGAGCGTTTCTACCGCGTGGATAAAAGCCGTTCTAAGGCGCTGGGTGGCACGGGACTGGGTCTTTCCATCGTCAAGCATATATGTGAGCTGTATGGCGGCAGTGTGATTGTTACCAGCGAAAAGGATGTCGGCAGTGAGTTTGTTGTCAGCCTGCCTATCATCGTTCAGTAAACAAAAAAAGCGTTCTGGCTTTTCACCAGGACGCTTTTAATATGCGCAAAAAAAGAAACTATTCTTTGATAAATAAAACGCCCAAAGTGCCTGGTCCGCAATGCGAGGCAATGGTGGCACCGGCAAAATTGTCGATGACTTCCTTAAATCCAAATTGCTTTTTGAGCATTTCAGCGATTTCAGCACGCTTTTTTTCTTTGCCAAGGGTCGTGTGCGTGATAAACACACGGGATTTGTCGATACCGCTACCATCTTTCAGCGTCACTTCCAAGTAATCAGCGCAAACCTTGCTCCATCCGCCGCGGAATTTTTCTCCGGGCACAATTTTGCCGTCGATTAAAACGAGCTGTGGTGAGAGCTTGAGCTTGGTACCAAAGTAGGCGGAAAGCCGTGAGCACCGCCCTCCTTTGTAGAGATAATCGAGTTGCGGTACAAAAAAGCTGGCCGATATTCTGGGTACAATTTCGTTTTCGATTTTTTCTTTAATCTCGCGGGCCGAAAGGCCTTTTTCGCGGTAGTCAGAAGCCTTCAATGCGGCCAAAGCGATGCCCGAGGAAAGCGAACGGGTGTCCACCAAAAAGGCGCGGTC
>JBFLKV010000258.1:0-4124 GCA_040883365.1 Eubacteriales bacterium | reverse complement strand
GATCAGACAAAAGGACAATATCGTATCCGCGCCGTTCAACAACGCTTCTAAAACTCTCAATAATACTGGAAAAAAGATAGTGATGAACCCCCCACTCAGACTTATCGTGACAGAGCACACATATCGTCCAGCTTCGGGTGCGGTTTTCGGTGGCCGCTTTGCTATCAGTGAAATAACCCAGCATCTCGGCAGCCCTTTGCACCCGATCCCGATTTTCAAAACTGATATCCGGAGCCCCCGTCAGAGCACGTGCCACAGTCTCCGACGATAACTCGCAAGTTTTTGCAATATCATCAATGGTAGCCAAGCTTTCTACCCCCAAGTGAGTCGCTTTCCTGATGCCATGGTAACACAATCCAAATACGGTGTCCACCAGATGGTTTTGCCATATTTCGTGCTACAAAAACAGTTCGTCCGGCACTGCTTTTTCTTTGATAGTGTGCTTTTCTGTTGCTGTTCTTTGATAGGCTTTGGGTGAAACCCCAAACTCTTTTTTGAACACTTTGCCAAAGTAATTCGCGTTTGCATAACCTGTCAAACCCGCCACCACATCCAAGCTCAGTTCCCGGTTGACCAAAAAATGCTTGGCATTCTCCATCCGAACCGTTTTTAAGTACTCTCCTGGGGTCATCTTCATCGCACTTTTAAAAACCCGGATAAGATGCGCTTTGTTCACGCCCAGTCGGTCTGCCACATCCTCCACGCCATAAATATAGCCATATTCTTCGTCCATAATCTCGCATGCATCCACCACCACCTTGGGTTTGATATCCACCTCCTTTGATAAAGCTTGAATGGCCAAAAGCAGATTAAACGCCATACTGATACGACGATTATCCGTCCATCCTTTCGCGCGATCGATCAAAATGCGCCTAATCGCCGCGCCAAGTGCCCGCACTTCAGACAAAGATCGCGGTTTGCCAATTGCTGTCTTTGGGCTGTGTTTTTGTGCCAAATCCCCCGATAGCCCCAAGTAAACCAAATGGTTGTCCTCGTTTGCCATACTGATGGGTTCTTTGCCTTCCAGCACCATACACGTGCTTTTCGCCATCAAATATGTCCGATTCCCCTGCCTAATCTCCGCCGGCTTTTGCGGCGCATAAACAATCACCAACGGAAAACGCGTTAATCCCTTCGGGTTGTCGAGCAAGGTAAAATCGATTTCTTGTATAATTGCGTCGTATAAACTATCCATAAAGCTATTATATCAATATTTTACCTTTTTTCAACATATATTACCCCTCTGCAGAGAATAATCGATGTTATAATTAGCTTACAATAAATTTTTACGAATATGAAGTATCAATATTTTACTTAATTGGAGGCACACATGGCTAGTATTTCATTTAAAAATCTAAAAAAGATCTATCCTGGCAAGGAACAGGTTGTGGCTGTTCAAGATTTCAACCTCGAAATCGCCGATAAAGAATTCATCATTCTCGTTGGCCCGTCTGGTTGCGGTAAATCCACCACCTTGCGTATGATCGCTGGTTTGGAAAGCATCACCGAAGGTGAGCTTTATATTGGCGATACATTGGTCAACACAATCCCACCGAAAGACAGAGATATTGCGATGGTTTTCCAAAATTATGCGCTGTATCCGCATATGTCCGTATACGACAACATGGCGTTTGGTCTTTCTTTAAGAAGAACACCCAAAGACGAGATCAACAAACGCGTGACCGAAGCGGCTCGCAGCTTGGACATTGAACATCTTCTAAACCGTAAACCAAAGGCACTCTCTGGTGGACAAAGACAGCGTGTTGCGCTTGGTCGTGCGATGGTTAGAAACCCACAGGTTTTCCTTTTGGACGAACCGCTTTCCAACTTGGACGCCAAACTTCGGACACAGATGCGGTCGGAGATTGCCAGATTGCATATGAAACTGGGTACCACATTTGTATATGTTACGCATGACCAGACAGAAGCTATGACCATGGGTGATCGCATCGTGGTTATGAAAGACGGCTTTATTCAACAGGTGGATACACCGGCTAACCTTTATCATTATCCGGTCAACTTGTTTGTTGCTGGTTTCATCGGTTCACCCCGCATGAATATATTTGAAGGTCTGCTTGGAAAAGAAAGTGATTACTTCACGATCAATCTTGGTGGCAACAAAGTCATTATCCCCAGCGAAAAGAACAAAGACGGCAAGCTGGAAGCTTACGTTGGCAAGAAGATAAAAATCGGCATTCGTCCTGAAGACATCAACGAAACGACGGTTGAAGCCCCGAATCACTATCGCGTCACCTTGGATAACTCCGAGATGATGGGTTCTGAGATCTTGGTTTACTTCAATTTCGCCGGTTCAGACGTGATTGGCAAATTCAGCCCAGATACCCCGGTCAAACCCGGAAGCGAAACACTATTCAGTATCAATACTGCCAAAGCGCATCTCTTTGATATTGAAACCGGCGTAGTCATCACCCACTAGTATTATTAAAAAAAGATAAAGCGCTGTGCCTGAATTTAAAAGGCTCAGCGCTTTTTTATATTCTATTCTCATACAAAAAAGCCGTTGGCGTTTGCCAAAGGCTTTCTCTTTTTTAAGTTCTTTATTATCCCAAGTTCGCTTTTCGCATTCCTGTCATCACGGCTTTGACCGTGTTGGTCAATGTACCGATGATGGTCAAAACCAGCAATATTTTTAAGCTTATGTAGTACCAGTAGTCAAACTGTCCCGCAACGATATTAAAGTCTGCGATGCTATTGATGCTGGGGATATCAAACAGCGGTGTCAAGTTCAGCAAAAGTATAAATGTGACGATGCTGACAAGCTGTCCGACCACGTCGGCAATACGGCTGGATACCGTCCATCTGCCCTGTTTGAGCAAAATCAGCTGCGTAACCACCGTAACGGCGATGCCAAGGTTCCACAGTGGAAGAATGGTTCTCACCACATCCATATCAAATACCGGCATCACAAACGTTACCGCGCCGCTATAGACCGGGAAAACGCCCGAGCCCATGCGTGCATAGGTGTTGATAAACACCGCCCAAATCAGCGCAAACAGGATGGTGATGATTGGACCGATAACAGTGACCTTATCCTTCTCTTCCGGCATTTCCGCCAATTCTTTCGGATCCCAGTCCGACCCAATCTCTTTGTTTAGCTTATCTTTGTCACCAAAGCGCTCGATCAGCATAAAGATGATGGTGACTGATCCAACCGCCGTTAAGCATGCGGTAAACGCCGAGCCCAAAAATCCCGCCAAGGACAGGATGCTCTCGCCCACCGTTTCCACAGCGGTAAAACGCCCCACCACAAAGCTGATGGCCAGCCCAAAAACTGTGGCCGCGGTGACGATGCCCAGCACCATGCGGTAGATATATGAAAGCTCAGGTCCGATAATCGTATCGCTTCCGCCGCGGTATCTTTGCGCCACCAATCTTGGCGGCCCCATGCCTTTGATTACCGTTTCAATCTCTTCCTTGGTATATTCGGTTCTCGTGCCATATTTGCCTTCCAGCTCATCCATGATGATGGATTCGATTTCTCTTATGATGTCTTCGCTACCCCTTGGCAGTCGACGCTCAATCGCGTACAGATATCTTTTAATCAGTTCCATTTTCCTATCTCCTTTGTTTCCCTTTTCTATTTTTCGTTCAATAACCGCCGAACGGTTTCATCCAGCTTGTCCCAGGCCTTGGCCAATTCGGCCAGCACTGCTTTGCCCTGTTCACTGATGACGTAGTACCGTCGCGGACGAGATTCCTCTACGTTCCACTCGCTCTCTAATAATGCCTGCTTTTCCAGTCTTCGCAAGAGCGGATAGAGTGTGTTCTTGTCAATCTCCATGCCCTTATCCGACAGTTTTTCCACCAGCGAATAGCCGTATAGCGGTGTCTTCAGCTGACTTAAAACCCCGAGCACCTGTGTGCCGCGCTTGAGTTCCTGTGCCAGCGCCTCCATGTTTACTTTTTCTTCTGACATGTTGTTCACCTCTTGATGTCATTATAGTGTATAGCACACACTATTGTCAATATATTTTTATAAATTATTTAATGTTATACCGAATCGCATGTTATTATGCTTAGATCTTTGCGCAAAAAAGCCGCGCCTAATGGCGCGGCTCTTCTAATAATAACTATAGTCTTTTTACTTAAAACCCGTTCTGCTT
>JBFLKV010000257.1:0-9602 GCA_040883365.1 Eubacteriales bacterium | reverse complement strand
CGATAGAGCCTGTGGTAACCAGTGGGGCACTTTCGCTCACCGAAGCGGATTTACCAAAGATATTTGAGGAATATGAAGCACTGGCTGAGTTTTTGGATGAGAACCGAAAAGAAAAAGGTCTACACTTTTTCCACTTTACCATCGATCTTTCAGGCGGCCCTTGCTTGAATAAGCGGTTGCGCGGATGTGGCGCGGGTGTGGAGTACTTTGCGGTAAACCCGGACGGCAATCTATATCCTTGTCATCAATTTGCGGGGGAGAAGGATTTTATCATTGGCAATGTATCTGATGGCGTTACTAATCTACAGTTGCAAAATAAATTCAAGGACGCACATATTTACACCAAGGATGATTGTGCCAATTGCCCAGTAAAGTATTATTGCAGCGGCGGATGCATGGCCAACGCGTATCATGCAAACGGTGATTTTAATAAACCCTATCATTTGGAATGTGAAATGATGAAGAAGCGTGTGGAACTGGGTATTGCGCTTTCGGTTTTGGAGGAAGAAAATGATTGAAGAAGTCAGAGGCATTGCGCCGACATTTAAAGGACAAAAGTATGTTCACTATTCTGCAGTGGTGATTGGTGACGTTTCATGCAAGCGTCATGTCAGCATTTGGCCAAACGCGGTGATTCGAGCCGATGAGAATCAAGTGCTCATTGGCGAATATACAAACATTCAAGATGGCTCGGTTTTACATATCGAACTTGATCAACGATTGGTGATAGGCGATTATGTCACCATTGGTCACAACGTGAACTTGCATGCATGCAAGGTGGGGGACTACTCGTTGGTTGGAATCGGGGCTATTGTTCTCAGCGGTGCAATCATCGGGGAAAATTGCCTGATAGCCGCAGGTTCGGTGGTGCCACCGGGCAAAGTGATTCCCGACAACTCGTTATTCTTAAAAGGCGAAATCAAGCCGCGTACGGTTGACCAAAGGGAAGAGCACAAAAAACATGCCGAGCATTATTGGGAACTGGCAAAAACATTTATTAAGACTTCAAATTTTCTATAATAAAAAAGGCTGCCATCAGTTTATGAGGCAGCCATATTTTTTGTTTTTAAGAAACCGTTTCGATAGTATCGTGCTTTAACGCTGGTTTTTTCTTAGCCGGTTTTTGCCGCTTGACCACTTCGGGGTCGTTCAGCAGTAGAGGCACTTCAACTTTTAGAACCGAATCTTTGGTAATCACGCATTTGTTGATATCATCACGCGAAGGAATATCGAACATCATATCCTTAAGCGTCAATTCAATGATAGAACGAAGGCCACGTGCGCCCGTATTGCGTGCAATCGCCAATTTTGCAATCTCTTTTAAAGCATCCGGTTCAAATTCCAGCTCAACGCCGTCCATCTCCATCAGCTTCGCATACTGTCGAATCAAAGAATTTTTGGGTTCTGTTAGGATGCGAACCAAAGCTTCTTCGTCCAAGTTTTGCAAAGTAGCAATGACCGGAACACGGCCAACGAACTCAGGAATGAGCCCATATTTCAACAAGTCTTCGGGTAAAATCTGCTCGAACAATTCACCGATATTCTTGCTGGACTTGGACTGCACGGTTGCACCGAATCCCATCGACTTTTTGCCGGTTCGTTTTTCGATGATTTTATCAAGTCCGTTAAAAGCGCCGCCACAGATGAAGAGGATGTGTCCTGTATCAATCTGTATAAATTCCTGGTGCGGATGCTTTCTGCCGCCCTGAGGGGGGACCGAAGCAACGGTGCCTTCAATGATTTTCAAAAGGGCTTGCTGTACGCCTTCACCCGAAACATCACGTGTGATGGAGGGGTTGTCGCTCTTTCTTGCAATCTTATCAATCTCGTCAATATAGATGATGCCGCGCTCGGCTTTTTTAACATCAAAATCAGCGGCTTGAATCAGCTTTAAAAGAATGTTTTCGACGTCTTCGCCAACATAACCGGCTTCGGTCAGGCTGGTGGCGTCGGCCATTGCAAACGGCACATTTAAAATACGTGCCAACGTTTGTGCCAGCAGGGTTTTACCGCTACCGGTAGGGCCAAGCATGACGATGTTACTCTTCTGAAGTTCCACATCATCCGTAGAAATTTCAGTATTGATGCGCTTATAGTGATTGTAGACCGCAACGGCTAATGTCTTTTTGGCTTCGTTTTGACCGATGACATAGTCGTTTAGCACGTCCATAATCTGCTGAGGTTTTGGGATTTCCGCTAAATCAATATCGGTTAACTCCTGAAAATCCTCATCAATAATTTCGGCGCAAAGGTCGATACATTCGTTGCATATATAAACGCCCGGGCCCGCGATGATACGGCGCACCTGCTCCTGTGGTTTTCCACAGAAGGAGCATTTAATATGCTTTTTTTCGTCGTAATATTTTGACATAGGTTTTACCCGTCACCTATCCGCGTGCAGGAATGATTTCATCGACTACGCCATAAGCCAAGGCTTCTTCGGCGGCCATATAATAATCCCTTTCCACGTCCTTTGTGATTTTTTCCAGACTTTGTCCCGTTCTTTCGGCCAAAATCCGGTTCATGATCTCTTTGGTTCTCATGATATGATCCGCAACAATCTGGATATCTGTCGCTTGGCCTTGTGCGCCACCCGAGGGCTGATGGATCATAACTTCTGCGTTTGGTAAAAGCTTACGCTTGCCTTTGGTGCCTGCGGCCAACAAGAATGCGCCCATCGAAGCGGCGATGCCGACACAAATAGTGGAAACATCACTTTTGATGTACTGCATGGTGTCATAAATCGCCATACCAGCGGTCACAGAACCGCCGGGGCTGTTGATATAAAGAAAAATATCTTTATCCGGATCTTCGGCTTCCAAGAAAATCAACTGTGCAACCACCAGGTTGGCAACATTATCATCAATCGGTCCGCCAAGGAAAATGATTCTGTCCTTTAGCAGTCTTGAGAATATATCATAAGAGCGTTCGCCCTGATTGGTTTGCTCTACTACCATGGGTACTAAATTCATCGTTTAACTCCTTATAATGTAAATTTACATTATATTAACTTTCCAAAATGTAATAGTCAAGGAAAGTCAAATATCTTTAACCATTTGTTAATGCTTTATTCGCATTAAAAATCAGCGTTAGAAACCAAAAAGTCGATGGTCTTATCAAATGCGATTTTTGTTTCGATGCTGTCGAGTTGATTTGCAGGCAAATCTTTCTTATATTCATCCAAAGATTTGTTCATTTGTTTCGCATTTTTCTCAAGCTCAGCATCAACTTCTTTTTCATCCGCTTTGATATTTTCTTTTTCCATCACAGATTCTAAAACCAACTGAGATTTCACTGTGTTTTCGGCCTGTTCTTTGTACTGGGCCTTTAAATCATCTAAAGTTGTCCCGGTATACTGCAGGTAACCGTCGATGTTCAATCCCTGATACATCAGCTGATACTCAAACTGTTTGATGTGGTAATCGATTTGGTTGTCAATCATAACATCCGGGATTTCCACTTTGCTTTTTTCAACCAATGCGGTAATCACGTTGTTCTCGGTTTCATTCTTGGCACTCTGAACAGCCTTGACCATCAATTGGGCTTTAATATCTTTCTTATATTCAGCCAGGGTTTCAAATTCCGAAACATCCTGTGCAAAATCATCATCCACTTTTGGTAGTTCTTTTTCTTGAACCTTGTGAAGCTTACATGCAAAAACCGCTTCTTTGCCTGCCAAGTTTTCAGCCTGATACTCTTTGGGGAAGGTGACTTTTACGTCTTTTTCTTCACCAATCTTCATGCCAACCAACTGAGGTTCAAAGCCTTCGATAAAGGTGTTGGAACCCAAATCCAAAGAATAACCTTCTGCAGTGCCGCCCTCAAACTTTTCTCCGTCAACCGAACCGGAAAAATCAATGGTAACACGATCGCCGTCCTTGGCTTCTCTTTCTACTTCCACCCAACGTGCGCTTTGTTCAACTATTTTATCAAGCTCAGCCTTAACGTCTTTGTCGGTCACTTTGGGCTCAACTCTTTTTGCTTTGATTTTTTTATAGTCACTCAGTTTAACTTCTGGCTTTACCCAAACTTCCGCTGTGAAAACCAAACCGTCTTCTTTGCCAATCTTCTCAATAGAAAGATCTGGGTTGGAAACGGGGAAGAGGTTATGCTCTTCAATCGCGGCACGATAGGCATCAGGGAATGCAAGATCCACTGCATCCTCATAAAAAACACCTTTACCGTACTGAGTTTCAATCACGTTTCTCGGTGCTTTGCCTGGACGAAATCCGTCAACCTTTATATCTTTACGTTTTTTTAAATAGGCTTTTTGAACCGCTTCTTCAAATGCTTCAGGGCTCACTTCAATCGTTAACTTTTTCTTATTTACTCCAACTTCCTCTAACTTGCTCAAAAAAACTTCCTCCAATAATTAATTAACGGGTTTCCCGTACTTTTTCTCTAAAACTAGACCATATTATCATATGTCGTGGTTATGCGCAAGCGATTAGCTTCTATCTATATGCAAATAATTTTTATCATTCGAGTTACTATTAACCACAAAACGACAAATCTAATCATCTTGCATTGTACAGGTGTTTTTGATAATATGAATTTAGTAAAAATAGGAGAGTAACATTTTAGGAAACGACGTGAAAAAAACAAATAATCAATCAATCGAATGGACCGTCTGGCAGCGGTTTTATGCGAAAGTGTTAAAAAGAGCATTTGATCTCATTTTTGGCATTTTATTTTTTATTATCGCACTGCCAATTTTTCTGGTGATGCCCGTCATCATACGGCTGGAAAGCAAGGGAAAAGCGATTTTCTCGCAAACGCGTTTAGGTCGGGACGGCAAGCCATTTACCATGTATAAATATCGCTCGATGATCGTTGGCGCGGAAAAAGTGGGGACGGGAGTTTATTCCTATAAGGATGATAATCGTGTCACAAAAGTAGGCCGTTTTATTCGCAAAACCAGTATCGATGAAGTGCCGCAACTTATCAATATCATCAAGGGCGAAATGAGTTTTGTAGGTCCGCGTCCCACGCTGACGTACCATCCTTGGCCGTATGAGGATTATACCGATTTTCAAAAGCAACGCTTTTTAGTGAACCCCGGGATTACCGGCCTTGCACAAACCGAAGGCAGAAAAGCGCTGGAGTGGACAAAACGCATTGAATTTGATGTTGATTATATTCAAAATATCGGCTTATTACAGGATATAAAGATGGTTCTTATAACTGCACTTCAGGTTTTAAAATCTGAGGACAATGTGAATGTATCCGACACGGCAAAATAAAAGGGTAACCTAAATGAACTTAAAGCTTTTATATATAACCAACAGTCCAGAAGTGGCAAAAATTGCGGAGGACGCAGGCGTTGATCGAATTTTTGTTGATCTTGAAACGCTGGGTAAAAACCAGCGTCAATTCGGTCGAGATACGGTAAAATCGGCACATGCTATTGCCGATATATCCAAAATCAAGGCGGAACTAACAACCGCTGAGGTATTGGTTCGGGTAAACCCAATCAACGACGCATCCAAAGATGAAATCGATGCCGTGATAGCGACTGGCGCGGATGTAATTATGCTGCCCATGATTACGCGTTTAGAGCAAGCTCAAACGTTTGTCGATTATGTGGCGGGTCGTTGCAAGATGAATATGCTGATAGAAACCGCAGAAAGTGTTGATTTTCTTTCTGAAATCATCAAAATTGCACCTGATGCCGAATATTTTATCGGCCTTAACGACTTGCATCTGGCATATGGTCAGTCCTTTATGTTCGAGCCTCTGGCTGACGGCACGGTAGAGCGCATCATCAACACTTTGCGGCAAAGTGGCATCACCGAATATGGGTTTGGCGGTGTGGCTAGAGTGGGGGAAGAAGCCATTCTTTCGGCCGAGAAAATCATCACCGAGCATCATCGACTTAACTCCAAGATGGTCATTCTGTCGCGTTCTTTCTGTAACGCTTTGGAGATTAAAGATTTAGATAAAATAAAGGAATTAGTGGAAAGTGGCGTAAAAAACATGCGCACATTTGAGGCGACTTTGGACGCATATACACCCGATCATTATGAGAAAAACCGTCTTGCCGTAATCAAAGCAGTCGATGGCATCCGAAGTCAATTGAAATAATGCCTAGGTACTAAGGAGAAAATCTTGAACATCGTTCTAAGCACGAAATATGACTTTTTTACACCCGAGCAGTACAAACGCCTTCACGACTTGGAAGCGGAATTTGATGTGCGTGTTTTTGTGCAGACGGGGGATGCACCGCTGAACTGCCCGATAGAAAGTATTGACTATCTCATCCATACGGATCTTTTAGATAGTCATGATTTGGCTGAGTTTAAGCAATTAGAGCAACTGCAAATATTAAGCGCGGGTACGGACCGGCTGGATATGAGAAGCCTGCAGGAAAAGAATATTACCGTGAAAAATGCCAGCGATGTATATAGTGTGCCCATTGCCGAATTTACGCTAATGCGCATCTTGGAAATTTATAAGTCCGCGCGTTATTTTGAAAAGATACAACAGGAAAAAAGCACGGTTAAAATTCGTGATTTGATTGAGGTTTACGGCAAAACATGCGCGATTTACGGCTATGGTAGTATTGGACGAGAGATTGCCATGCGACTTCGTGGTTTTGGCGTTAGAACCATTGGCATTTCTCGAAGCGGGAAAAGCGATAGTTTCATAGATGAAGGCTTGGCCTTAAGCGAAAGCACCAAACGGATTGGCGAATTTGATATTGTCGTTTCCTGCCTGCCGCAAACGAAAGATACAAGTGAGTTTTTTGATGCACAGTTCTTTTCTGCAATGAGAGAAAAGTCGGCTTTTGTCAACATTTCACGCGGGGCAGTGGTGGATGAAGATGCGCTCATTGCTGCTACTAAAAAAGGCAAGTTCTTAGGCGTGGCATTGGATGTTTTTAAAACCGAACCTTTACCAGAAAAAAGCGAACTTTGGAAAATGGAAAATGCCTATCTTTCGCCGCATAATTCGTTTGCATCAACCATCATGTACGATAGACTATTTGAGCGCATCTACCAAAATCTCGTCAAATACCTTGAGGAAAACCGATAGGATGAAAAAAAAGGTCGCACAAATCAATTCGGTCTGCGGTTATAGCAGTACGGGCCGCACCACCTATGATCTGGCTGTTTGTTTTAAAGATGCTGGTTTTGACTCGCGCGTCTATTACGGCCTGCGCTCCACGGACTATCTTAAGGCCTATAAATTCACCAACACACTGGAAGTCAAAGTACATATCCTCAAAACGCGGCTTTTGGGTAAACACGCGTTTTATTCACGTCGCGCAACAAAACGTTTGGTTGAAATGCTTAAAGAGTTTCAGCCGGACGTGATTCGTTTAGGTCAGGTGCATGGGCACTATTTGAATATTCCGGTTTTATTCAAGTATTTTAGTGAATCGAACGTTCCTGTGGTTTGGACTTTACATGATTGCTGGGCGATGACCGGGCATTGCGCCCATTTCACACGCGTACAGTGCGAAAAATGGAAAACAGGCTGTTATCAGTGCCCGCAAAAACATAGTTATCCAAACTCTTGGATTTTTGATCGGTCCAAAGCGGGCTGGCGAGACAAAAAAAAATATTTTAATCTACCCAAAAACATCACTTTGGTTGCGCCCTCACATTTCATCGCTGATTTAGCCAAGCTGTCTTTTCTAAAGAACCATGATATTAAGACCATTTACAATGGTGTGGATACTAATATATTTAAGCCGGATCCAGATCAATCGATGCGTGGGGAGCTTGGCATCTCGAAAGACGCGTTTCTCGTCCTCGGTATGGCAGGGAAGTGGTTTGATGCACGGAATCGTGAAAAATCAATTGATATGATACAAAAAGCAGAGGATATTATCTTTGTGCTGATAGGTAAACCACCTCATAATATGACATTACCAGAGCATGTGATATCAATCGATTATATAAGTGATTTAGACCGATTGGCTAAAACCTATGCGTGTGCTGATGTTTTTTTGAACCTGAGCGATGAGGACTCTTTTAGTAAAGTCACTGCGGAAGCTATGGCGTGCGGAACGCCAGTGGTGGGTTTAAACAGCACAGCCATTCCAGAGGTGATAGGGGATGCCGGGGTGGTTTTGCCACCAGAATCGGGTAGTGACGCGTTCTTAGAGGCGTTTAATCAGCTGAAAGCCAAAGATCTAGATGAGCTTTCAAAAGAAGCGCGTAAGCGCGCTGTGACGCTATTTAACCAAAACAAAAACTACCAAGCATATTTAGCACTGATTGAGGAGAAAGCAGCCCGATGAAAAAAGCGATCTTACAAGCTCCCGTCCTTATGGTCTTTTTTATTCGACCCGAGCCTTTCGCTCAAGTTTTTAAAGCCGTCAAGGCGGTAAGGCCCGCACAACTTTTTTTGTTCCAAGACGGTGCACGGGAAGGTCACCCGGACGATAACAAGAATCGTATGGCTTGCCGAAAAGTTTTAGAAGAAATCGACTGGGAATGCGACGTCAAGACGTTTTATCCCGACTTTAATTACGGTGTGGATTCTAGTGTTTTTGCCGCGATGAAGTGGGCGTTTAAAAGCGTTGATCGTTTGATTATACTGGAAGATGATATTGTTGCATCACAATCGTTTTTCAAATACTGTGAAATCATGTTGGATCAATATAAGGATAACCCAGATATCGCTATGATTGGCGGTATGAATCATCTTGGAACCTATAACCCCGAAAAAAGCAGCTATATCTTTGCTCAAAGCTGTGCGATTTGGGGCTGGGCAACGTGGAAACGCTTTTTTGACACTTGGGACAGGACTTTAAGTTTTTTAGATGATAAAAATAAAATCACAAAGATTAAAAAGCAATTAACGCGGACTGGATATCGCGCACAGCTTAAAAAAGCAAAACGTGTGCGTAGCGAAGCGCTACGTGATGAAAACAAAGCATCTTTTGAAGCCAGTGCCACATTCTCACGTCTTCTAAACGATGCCTATGCCATTGTGCCCACAAAAAACTTGATTACGAACATTGGCATTGGTGCGGATACTTTTCATGCGGCGGATAGCCTTAAGAAACTATCCAGCGCTACACGCAAGCTATTCTTTATGGAGCGGTTTGAGTTGGATTTTCCTTTGATACCGCCTGAGGAAGAGAAGCAAGATGAAGCGTTTAATCGAAAAATCAATTGGGTATTAACGCCCCCAATGTTTGTGCTTTTTTTAAGAAAGCTTGAGAGCAAAATAAGGAGACTGATTATTAAGTGAGCAATAAAGACGAATTTAAACGCGTTTTAACCATCAGTAATGTGCCGGTCACGCCATACTCCGCGCAAGGGGCTTCCAGAGGCTCTTGGTTTCGCGATTGGGATAAAGAAAAACTCGCCATGATGTCCTTTGCCAAAGCGGATAAGGACAATGACTTTGCTGGGCATTTTTTTGATATTACCTTAGATGAGCGGTTGGGCGGCCGATGGGTGAAGAAATTCTTCAAACCCGCCGAATATAAAAGCAAGCCTGCCCAAAACCAAGCATTGGAGAGCAAATACGCCAAGAAAAAAGTAGGACTTAAAGGCAGAATCAAAATGCTTTTGGGGCTTGTGATGTTTCCAAAATACTCAAAGCGATTACGTAGCTTTATGAAAGATTTTAAGCCGGATGTT
>JBFLKV010000041.1:0-14811 GCA_040883365.1 Eubacteriales bacterium | reverse complement strand
GCATCTCGTTTTTCAACGAGAGCAGAATATAGAGCATCGTTTCGCTCAAGGGTATAAAACGTTTTCTTGCCTGCTCCAAATTCATTTGTATCCTCCTCTATATCACATTGCCTTATATCACGTCGTGATATATATTATACTATATCATGGTGTGATATATGTCAAGACTTTTATAACAAAAAAAACTGCCCATATGAGCAGATTTTTTACACGCGTATTTTTCGTTGTTTTCGTCTTTCTTCAAATATATTCAATACCTGTCCCAGCAAAATCAATCCTGCCCCAATCAGCGCAAAGACTGTCGGCACCTCATGAATCACTAGAAAAACAATCACCGGGTTCAGCATTGGCTCAATCAGCCCGATAATATTGGCGTTTAAAGCATCAACGGTGCGTCTGCCTTTGTAGAAAAGAATATAGGCAACCCCTATCTGGAAAACACCGAGATAAACCAGCATCGCATAGCTTAGTCCATCCGTCGGCCAAGGGTTTTCCCGCCAAGGCACAAGCAGGGCCACAACGGGGAACAAAAAGAGATTGATGAGACCCGTGATACCCGCTGATGAAATGCCATAATCGCGACCCAAAAAGTAGATGACCAGTGCAAAGGATATCCCGCTGATCATGGCCAGAAAATTGCCAAGCCCATTGCTTCCTGTGCTGGGCTCAAACAAAAAGGCGACGATGCCCAGAAGTATCACCAACATGGGTAGTACTTTGTGTTTTTCAAACTGCCTTTTAAAGACCCATAGCCCCAAAAACATAAATAACGGCGAAGAATACTGGATGGCAATCGCGTTGGCCGCGGTGGTCAGCTTGTTGGCCATAATATAGGTGGTTAGACAAACCATATAGGAAATAATCAGAACGATGAGTTCCTTGCTCCACCGAATATCCCGAAACCGAATAAACGGCAGAAAAAACAGCGCGGCCACCGCACTTCGGCCCATGGCAATAAACGTGGAAGGTGCATCGACCAGCTTGATCGCAATGCCGCCCGTGCTCCACAGCAAAGCGGTAATCACAATATAGAGAACGCCTCTGTTCTTGTCGGATAATCTAGTCATAAATTTTCACTATCTTAGCACAGCCCCAAGTAAAAGGCAACAAAAAAAGCAGTGATGATTTTTGAATGTCATCACTGCTTATAAGTTAACTTAAAATTAATCTTCAGAAAGCCATTTGTCGCAAGCCTTAGCCGCCTCACAGCCCTCTTTTAAAGCCCAAACAACCAAGCTTTGGCCTCTTCGCATATCGCCGGCCACGAACACACCCTCACTGCTGGTCGCATAGTGTTTATCATCGCCCAAGATGTTCCCGCGTGGGTCGGTCGATAAATTCATCTCGTCAATCATCGTTTTTTCCGGTCCCAAGAAGCCCATGGCCAAAAGTACGATGTCCGCTTTATAGGTGGTTTCGCTGCCCTTAATCGGGACAGGGCTGAACCGGCCGTTTTCGTCCGGCGTCCACTTGACCTTCACCGCTTTAAGCGCGGTCACGTTGCCGTCTTTATCTGTCACCACATCGGTGGTCATCATCTCATAGTCTCTCGGGTCTTTCCCGTAAACATGAATCGCTTCTTCCTGACCATAATCGGTTTTTAGCACTTTAGGGTACTGTGGCCAAGGATTATTCGGCTGACGAGTTTTTGCAGGCATCGGCATAATCTCCAGCTGGGTCACACTTTTGCATCCCTGACGGATGGATGTGCCCACACAGTCGGTTCCTGTGTCACCGCCGCCGATAATAACAACATCCTTACCCTTAGCGTCCATATCGTCCTTGCCTTCGGCTTTTCCGCCGAGCAAGCGCTCGGTGGCTGCTTTTAGGAAATCCACCGCAAAGTAGATGCCCTTAGCCCCTTCGCGGTTATTGGCCCGCAAATCACGCGGTGCCGTCGCGCCGCCGCAAAGCACCACGGCGTCAAATTCTTTTTTAAGATCGGCCAATTTTTTGTCCACACCAATTTCGGTGTTATAAACAAAGCTTACGCCGCTATCTTCTAATAGTTTAATTCGTCTTAAAACCAGTTGTTTATCCAGCTTCATGTTGGGGATGCCGTACATCATAAGACCCCCAGCACGGTCTGCTCGTTCAAACACGGTCACATCATGGCCCGCACGACACAGATAGTAGGCGGTCGAAAGCCCGGCAGGACCTGCGCCGACAACCGCTGTTTTTTTGCCGGTCTTTTTCACCGGAGTTAAGGGCTTCACCAACCCATTTTCAAACGCTTTGTCGATAATCGCGCGTTCATTGCATTTAATGGTCACTGGGTCGCCGTTTAGCCCCGCTGTACACGCCCCTTCACAAGGCGCAGGACAAACGCGTCCGGTGAATTCTGCAAACGGATTGGTCTGTAATAGCCGCTCATATGCCTCGTTATAAAGGCCGCGATAGACCATATCGTTAAACTCAGGAATCAGATTGTTTAAAGGACAGCCCGATACCATTCCCGCAATCATGATGCCGGTATGGCAAAACGGAATGCCGCAATCCATACATCTGGCTCCCTGCTCTTTTTGTATTTCTTCGGGCAAGTTTACATGAAACTCATCCCAATTTTTTAAACGCTTTTCGGGTGCAACATCTTTGGCCGCAACCCGGTCATATTCCATAAAACCTGTGGCTTTTCCCATGGTTTGCTCCTTTCCTAGTTGCCGCTTAAGCGCGTTGCATCGTCTCTGTTTTTGGTAAAGGCGTACATTTCGGCTTCATCTTGATCCATGCCTTTGCTTTTACCTTCTGCTATCATATCCAGCATCCGTTTATAGTCTCTTGGCACCACCTTAACAAAGTGCTTAAGGTTGGCATCAAACTTATCCAAAATGGCTTTCGCACGATCTGAGCCGGTATATTCCAAGTGTTTTTCCAAGCGGTATTTCAGCTCGGCTTTCTCTTCATCTGTTAGGTCAGAAGTTAAATCCGCCATGCTCTTGTTCATGCGTGCTTCGAATGTCTTTTTATCGTCATAGATATACGCAATACCGCCGCTCATGCCCGCACCGAAGTTGATGCCGGTTTCGCCCAAGATGATTACCTGGCCGCCGGTCATATATTCGCATCCATGTGCGCCAACCCCTTCAATCACGGTTTTAGCGCCCGAGTTACGTACGCAGAAACGCTCGCCTCCAACGCCCGAAATATAGGCTTCACCGCTGGTTGCGCCATAGAAGGCAACGTTACCGATTAGGATATTCTCATCGGCTTTGCCCGAGAAATCATCCGACTTATGCACGATAATCTTACCGCCCGAAAGGCCTTTGCCAAGATAGTCATTCGCATCACCAATCAAACGAATGGTCACACCCTTGGGTACAAAAGCGCCCAATGACTGCCCCGCCGAACCAGTAAATGTCAAGCTGATTGTGTCTTCCGGCAAACCTTCTCCGCCGTGCAGTTTCGAAATCTCAGACCCTAAAATCGTACCCGTTGTACGGTTGCGGTTGATGATATCAAGGCTCGCTTCCATTGGCTGTTTGGTTTTTATTGCTGTATCACACAGTGAAAGCAGCAGGCTTCTGTCAACGGTTACGTCGATTTTATGTTTTTGTTTTGCCGTCCGGTAGCGGTCAGTTGCCGCTTCCGAATATGGCTGGTAAAGCAACGGCGATACATCCACCATCTTTGCTTTCCAGTGATTTATATTATCTTTATGCTTGAGTAGATCCGTTCTGCCCACCATCTCGTCAATCGTTCTGACGCCGATTCTGGCCATGGTTTCACGTAAGTTTTCAGCAATAAAGCGCATAAAGTTGACCACATGTTCGGGCTCGCCCTTAAACAGCTTTCTTAGCTCCACGTTTTGTGTTGCCACGCCAACCGGGCAGGTATCCAAGTTGCAGACGCGCATCATGATACAGCCCATGGTGACCAGCGGTAATGTTGCAAAGCCAAACTCTTCTGCGCCGAGCAATGCCGCAATCGCCACATCTTTACCGGTCAAAAGTTTACCGTCGGTTTCCAGTTTCACGCGATTCCGCAATTTGTTGATAATCAGGGTCTGGTTGGTCTCAGAAAGACCCAGTTCCCAAGGCAAGCCGGTATGCCGCACACTGGTTCTGGGTGCTGCACCCGTTCCACCGTCATATCCACTGATGAGAATTACGTCCGCATAGCCTTTGGCTACGCCAGCCGCGATGGTGCCCACGCCCACTTCGGATACCAACTTAACGTTGATATCAGCCGCAGGGTTAGCACACTTTAAGTCATAAATCAGCTGAGCCAAATCCTCGATGGAGTAAATGTCATGATGCGGTGGCGGTGAGATCAATCCCACGCCCGGTGTAGACTTACGGGTCTTGGCAATCCAAGGATACACCTTTTCACCAGGCAACTGTCCGCCTTCGCCGGGTTTTGCGCCCTGCGCCATTTTAATTTGAATCTCTTTTGCTGTCGTCAAGTAGTGGCTGGTCACGCCAAAACGTCCTGATGCCACCTGCTTAATCGCAGAACAACGGCTGTCGCCATTTTCGTCCGGTGTGAAGCGCTCAACACGCTCGCCGCCTTCACCCGAGTTGGATTTTCCACCAATACGGTTCATGGCAATCGCCATGGTTTCGTGCGCTTCCTGACTGATGGAGCCGTAGCTCATCGCCCCCGTCTTAAAGCGCTTACAGATGGATTCCACCGATTCGATTTCATCCAACGGCAACGGTTTGTCCGCATATCTGAAATCCAGCAATGACCGAATGGTGGAATAGTCTTCCCGATCATTTAGTATCTTGGTAAAATCACGATATTTTTCATAATTTCCATCCCAACAAGCTTGCTGCAACGTGATGATGGTTTCCGGGTTGATGCTGTGATACTCGCCTTCTTTTCGCCAGTTGAAAAGACCACCGGCCTGTAACGGTCCGTTTTTACCGTCCAAGTTAGCGAAAGCCGCCTGATGGCGCATGGTCGCTTCGTTGGTGATAATCTCAAGGTCTACCCCGGCGATACGTGAGGCGGTACCGCAGAAATACTTTTCAATCACCGATTGGCTGATGCCAACGGCCTCAAAAATCTGCGCGCCACGATACGATTGAATCGTAGAAATACCCATCTTGGACAGCACCTTGATAATGCCCTTCACGGTGGCGTATGTATAGCGTTTCAACGCTGTTTCTTCATCATAACCCGCAATGAGTCCGCTACTTACCATATCTTTGATAGTGGCAAAAGCAAGGTACGGATTGACCGCATCTGCGCCATAACCGAGCAACAAGCAGAAGTGGTGTACTTCACGCGGTTCGCCGGTTTCCAGAATGATGCTGGCTTTGGTGCGTGTACCGTTCTTCACCAAATGGTGATGCAAAGCGGAAGATGCCAGCAGTGCCGGAATCGCGCCCTCGGTTTCGCTAACCCCACGGTCCGAAAGGATAATGAGATTATATCCTGCTTCAATCGCCTTATCCGCTTGGTTGAATATCTGATTGAGTTTATTTTTCAGTCCCACACTCCCGCGCTCGATATCAAACAGCATGGAGATGGTGGTTTGTTTAAATCCTTTTTTGTCGATGTCCCGAATCGCCGCCAATTCTTCGTTCTTCAAAACCGGCGTGGCGCAGTCAATCCTGCGACAAGCTTCGGGGGAATGATCGAGAAGATTCTCCATCGCGCCCAGCCAAGTCTGTGAGCCCGTCACGATTTCCTCACGAATCGAGTCAATCGGCGGGTTGGTAACCTGCGCAAATAGTTGCTTAAAGTAGTTGTAGAGCATCTGTGGCTGATTGGAAAGCACCGCCAGTGATGCATCATTACCCATAGCGCCTACCGGGTCAATGCCCCGAATTACCATCGGTTCCAACACTTTCTGCAAGTCTTCGTATGTATAACCAAATGCGGTCTGGTAAAGCCGTAAGTCCTCAGTGTCATCCGGCAACGTGGTTTTGCTCGGCTTTAAGTCACTCAGTTTAACTTCACTCGCTTCTAACCATTTTTGGTAAGGGTATTCTTTTATCAAAGCGCCTTTAGCGTCTTCATCACTGATAATCTCTTTTTTCTCAGTGTCCACCACCAGCATTCTGCCTGGGTGCAAACGCTCTTTAACCGCAACATTGGCTTCATCAATTTCCAAGACACCCACTTCGGATGCCAAAACCAACATACCGTCTTTTGTCACATAGTAACGACTGGGTCTCAGACCGTTTCTATCCAAGCTGGCACAAACGCTGATACCGTCGGTTGCCACGATAGCGGCCGGTCCGTCCCATGGTTCCATCAGGCAGGAGTTATAACGATAAAACGCTCTTTTATCATCTTTCATATGAGGATTCTTTTCCCAAGGTTCTGGAATCATCATCATCAAAACTTCGGATACCGAGCGACCCGCCAGATACATAAACTCCAAGCAGTTATCGAACATGGCCGAGTCACTGCCCTCTTCATCAATAATCGGCATCAACGTTTCGACTTCGGTCGGGAAAGCATCGGTCTTAATCGAAGCTTCTCTGGCCTTCATGCCGTTGACGTTTCCGCGAAGTGTATTGATTTCGCCGTTATGGATGGTCATGCGGTACGGATGCGCACGTTCCCATGACGGGAAGGTGTTGGTCGAAAAACGCGAATGAACCAATGCCAGCGCCGATTCCAGACGATTGTCGTTTAGGTCAAGGTAAAACATCTTCATCTGATACGGAATCAGCATACCTTTATATACGATGGTCCGGCAGGACATGGATGCAATATAGAAATATTCCGATCCAACCAAATCCACACCCAACATCCGCTTTTCAATATTCTTGCGAATAACGAATAGCTTGCGTTCGAAATCAAGTTCTTCCTTTATATCGTCGGATTTTCCGATAAAAATCTGTTCTACAAATGGCATCGATACTTTGGCCATCTGACCCAAATCATCGCCATTGGTGGGTGAAACACGCCATCCCAGTACAGGCTGGCCTTGTTTTTCCACTTCCTCTTCCACCATCTTTTTTAAGATCTGACGTTTACCTTCGTCATGGCAGAAAAAGATCATGCCTACACCGTATTCACCTAAAGGCGGCAGGCTGAATCCGTTCACCTCGGCCTGCGCACGGAAAAATCTATCCGGAATTTGGAATAGAATCCCTGCACCGTCCCCGGTGTTTTCCTCGTTTCCTCTGGCCCCTCTATGGTCCAGATTGTTAAGAACCGTCAATGCCTGATCGATAATCGCGTTGGTCCTTTTGCCATGGACATTAACCACCGCGCCGATACCGCAAGCATCGTGTTCAAAGCTTGGGCTGTAAAGCCCTTGTTTTTTCGGTAAGCTCATCTAAAATCTTCCCCTCGTCTAATTTTTATAATTATCTAAGCCTTTTCGCTTTATGCTTCTTAAAAAAACCCGAATGTCAACATGTCTATACCAATTTTACACTGAAAAAAAATGGGTTTCCTGATGCTTTAAAAAAAACAATGCGCATCTGCTGCCACGCTTTCACGTAGCCATACCAAACGCCATTGTCGGTGATGGACAGTATATCACGGCTTAAATGCTTTCGTCAATAAATCCGCGTGAAAATTCAAAAGAATATTCTTATTTATATGTTGTGATTTTTTGCACATATTATAGATCTTAAAACCGAATCATACAGCGCAAATTCATGGGCGGTATGCTGCCTGCCCTGCTAGTCCCACTTTGAAAAAAGCATCGGTGCACCCGATGCTTTTCTTTGTTTATTGATTAAAATGTTCTTTTAGGGCTTCTTCCCAATGTTTCATTGTGTAACCAAACTTCTCTCTTAGGTTCTTGTTGTCCAAAACCGAATACTGCGGCCGTTTGGCACGCGTGACGTACTGCATGGATGTACAAGGGCTCACCTTAACGTCTCTTTGCGCAATGTCAAAGATTCGTTTCGCAAACTCAAACCACGTGCACTCGCCTTCGCATGTGGCATTATAGACGCCATAGTCTTCGCTCTCTATCAATTTCTCAATCACCCGAGCCACTTCCATCGCGGATGTCGGATTGCCCAATTGGTCGTCAACCACCTTAATCTCCTTATGATGATCGGCCAGCCGCAGCATGGTGTTGACAAAGTTATTGCCTTCGCCATACAGCCAGGCGGTGCGAACGATAAAGTGTTTGGGATTGTTTTGCATCACCACTTGCTCAGACTTCAGTTTGGTGACACCATAAACACTCTGCGGGTTGGGCGTGCTTTCCTCCACGTAAGGGGTTGTGGCCTCGCCGTCAAAAATATAGTCGGTCGATAGGTGAACCATCTTGGCTCCGATTTTCGCTGAGACTTGAGCCAAGTTCTTTGGCCCACGCACATTAATCATCTCGGCGTTTTCCTTGTCGTCTTCACAAAGATCCACCTTGGTATGCGCAGCGCAATTGATGACCACATCCGGCTTTTCGGCATTCATCACCCGTTCAACATCCTTCTCGTCGGTGATGTCCATCTCGTCCAAATCGGTTAGCACCAATTGGTAACCCTCTTTATTCTTAAGTAGTCGGTTCAAGGCCCGGCCCATCTGGCCTTTGGCGCCGGTGACTAATACTTTCACTTAATTCTCCTTTTAATGATGCATCAGCTCATGTTTAAAAAAGCTAATTATCGTTTATTTATTCCAAAAGCATTATACTTAAAATCAACGCCTCATGTCAATGAGAGGCCAATTTTTAAGAACAGGTGAAAAAGCATATAATTATATCCGCGAAAATCCTCCACCTGCTCTTGGGAGGAGACTAAATGATAAAGCGTGTACTTGCTATCGTGCTTGTTCTTACGATTGCTTTTTTTTACATACCCGCTTCGGCTGAGCACGAGTATTGTGATTACAAGCTCCCGCCCAAAAACATTCTGGTCCTTTTCTCCTATTCCCCGTCGTATCCTTCTTTTGATATGCTCATCGATGGACTCAATGTAGCCTTCAGCGAAAAAAACGTTCATCTGCAAGTGGAATATATGGACACAAAACTGATTGACCTGCAAACAGCAGAGGCCTTGCTTTTACAGCAGCTTCAAAGCAAACTGGATTTGCTTGATCCCATCAGCATGGTCATTACATTCGATGATAACGCCCTTGCTTTTATCGACAAATATCATGAAACGCTGTTTGGCGCCGATAGTGCCGATATCCCTATCGTTTTTTCGGGTTGTAATGATTATGAGGCCGCTACGGCTATCTTTAACGCGCGGAACAATATTGTTGGAAGGCTTGAGCCCACCTCCCGCATCAAAACCATCGATATCGCCACCCGACTGATCCCCGATTATTCCAGCATTACTGTTTTGTTAGACAATTCTACCACTGCTCAAGGCGTGAAAGCACAGTTGATTGCCGAAAACGTTAATGATTATCCTTTAACCTTTATAAACTCAACCGACTATACCTATGATGAGTTGGCAGCAAAGTTGACCAAGCTGACCCCAAAAGATATATTTTTGTTTGTGGCCTGCTATGAGGACAGTGCAGGTAGCAAAATGACTTATACTCAGTCCGCAAACTTTGTTTACACAACACTAAACACCCCGATCTTTAGCACTACCTCCTTTAATATAGATAGCATCTTTGCCGGCGGTTATGTCCATGATAAAAATCAATCCGGCTATGACACCGGTCTAGTCGCTCGCGCAATTCTCTTCGATGGCGCTTCTGCCAAAGATTTTGGTCTTTCCAGCGACAAGGACGCCGACATGACCTATATGTTTAACGTCGATATTCTTTCCCAATATGACCTCAGCACTTCTGCTCTTCCGCAAGCTGCTTTGCGTATTCATCACAGCTCAACTCATCTCATCAATAATGCGGATTCTGAGTTGCAGCGCCACCTTATCATTCTCTCCATCCTCCTTGGGGTTGGCATTTTCATCGTCGCGGGGTTTGCTGTTTTCCGGAATAGCAAAGCTCGCCAGCACGAACAAAACGCACTCACCGATTCATTGACCGGCGCGGGTAGTCGTTTAGCGCTTGACAATAAGTTGAATGTTCTCATTCAATACTGTCTGGATGCCGGTGTAAGCGCTACTTTGGTGTTCTTGGATATTGACGGATTTAAGACCGTCAATGACCGCTATGGTCATCCCGTTGGAGATGCAATATTAAAACAGGTCATCGCGCGTATTCAATCGGCGATGAGCAAAAAAAGCGATATTTATCGTTTTGGCGGCGATGAATTTGTCATCTTGATGCGCATGCCCGCGAACGAGGCAAAAGAAGAGATTAACGAGATTACTATCGCCTTCAAGCGGCGCTTTTCCTGCGGGAACCATTTAATACCGGTCAATCTATCCATGGGTGCCGTTGAAATCCCTTTGAACGGAACAGATGCGCAAACGTTGATTTCCAAAGCGGATACCGCTATGTATGCAGCCAAGACTTTCAACGCCACGCGCGCTATTTTCTATACAAATCTTCGTTAGCCTCGATTTTCTTTCGTTTGATCACTCTTTTAATCCGCGTCGTTTTAGTGTAAAATATCAGAGAAATATGAGCATGAGGGGATTAATTATGGTCAACGCAATTATCGGCATCGCGGGTGCATCCGGCTCGGGAAAAACCACCATCGCCAACCGAATACACGAAGCAATCAAAACCGATGCGGTTTTAATCACGCACGACTCTTACTACAAAGACCATCCGGATTTAACGCTGAAAGAAAGGGCGGCCACCAATTTTGACCACCCAGATGCTTTGGAAACGGCGCTTTTAATCCAACATCTCAAAGACTTAAAATCCGGAAAATCCATTGAATTGCCCCAATATGACTTTACCGTGCATCAAAGAAAAAAAAGCACCACAACGGTGCAGCCGGTTTCCATGGTTTTGGTGGAGGGCATCCTCATTTTTACCGATCCGGCTCTGCGCGATCTTTTTGATATTAAGGTGTTTGTGGATACCGACCCGGATCTTTGTCTTGCGCGTCGGATTCGGCGGGATGTCGAAACACGCGGCCGAACACTGGATTCGGTCTTAAAGCAATATATCACCACCGTTAAGCCGATGTACCATGAGTTTGTCGAACCTTCCAAGCGCTATGCGGATATCATCATCCCCGAAGGCGGATACAACGAAGTCGCCAACGGTGTTATCATCGCACAAGCCAAGTCGATTATTCGAAAAAACAGCATCAAACAGGAGCTTAATCAGGGGTAACTCGGGTTTTGTCTTTGATCAATTGAAGCTTTTGCATGCGCGAAAGCTTTTTTATTTGCGCTTCTCTCTGCATCGCGGCGATGTTGTCCGCTATTGATTCTGTATAGACCAGCCGAACCGGCCGTCGGGCGCGCGTATATCGGCTGCCTTTTTTGCTGGTATTGTGCTCAAGAATCCGTCGCTCAATATCCGTGGTCCACCCGGTATATAGCGTATCATCCGCACATTGCAGAATATATACAAACGCCATCGTCTACACCCCTTTTGGCATAAAATGCACCATTCCCGCCTTGTGTCCGCCCCCATTCACCCAAACATGTGAGAAGTTAAGCGCATGGGGTCTGCCATGCGTGGCGATGATGATGCTACCCTTGTCTTTATCATACCCGATAATTGTCATCCAATGCCAAGTGTATTCCCGAATGTCCGGGTTAGGGTTGGTCAAGACCAGAAGTGCCAGAGGTCTTCCTGCATCAATGGTTTCAATCACGGCTTGATACGCCGCTTTTGTATCCAATCTCACGTCAATTTGTGTCCCCTGCAGAGCAACGCCACAACTTTTGGCATAATTAATCGTCTGGTTGGTATAAAAATCGATATCCGTCAACCCCATCACGCCGGGTTTAACGTATTCGCGTACAGCTCGCATAAACTGGACAAATGTTTTTCGCTCCAGAATGCCAAAGCTCTCGGGTGGCAATCCTTGCATCCCTGTCGGATACTGTTTGGCCAGGTAAGCCAATATCTCGGCCGCAGTGGTGGGCCCGCATCCGGAAAGCGCCGCAAACTTCTGCGGGAACCAGTATTGGTTGGCTCCCAGTGTTTCACTTCGGCCATCCTTTATCTTTATAAAATCAAGAGTGTTTCTTGTCATAATTATCACTTTCTAGTAAAAAAATTAGTTTTAATAAATTATAGCAAACCCTGTTTTTTTGCTCAACGGGTGTTTGCCTCTATTAACAAAGAGTTTTAATAATAAAAAAGCGGCCGCCCCAACAGGCAACCGCCGAATTTTATCTGTTTATTCAATCACTGCCGATGGTTCGGTAATAAGCATCTCCGAATCGTGAGTCAATTGGTTCAGCCATTTTCTCCTGACAAAGATAATCACGCACAGCACCGATTTAAGCACATCCTCCGAATACATGGCAAGAAATGCCCAGATAAACGGTGCTTTTAGCACAAACCCGACAAAAAGGGTGACGGGAACGCCGACCAGCCATACGTTGACACTGTCAATCCAAAGCCCGCTGATGGTATCGCCGCCCGAACGGAAGATACCTACGATGGTCATATATGGGATGATTCTAACCGGAGAAGCAATGGCGTAGAAAAGCAACAACTTTGCGCTCATATCAATCAGCGCTCTATCCGGTATCTGCATCAGTTCCAAAACAGGGTAACGCAGAAGGATGAGGCATCCACCGAGAAAGGCCGCCAAAAATGGTGCAAAGACCAGCGCCTTAACCGCATATGACCATCCTTTTTCAATATTGCCCTGCCCCAGCTCCTTGCCAACCAAAATGCTGGTCGCGCCCGAAAGCCCGATGAAGAAGGTGAAAAACATGCTCTCCACACTGTTGAATATGGTATAAGCGCCATAGTTGACGCTACCGTAGCGTCCCAGCACCACCGAATAGGCCATGGTTCCTAAAACCCATAGTACCTCGTTGACCAGTGCCGGTGTCATCACCTTTAAAAACTTTTTGAGAAATGTCCGTGTGATTGAAAAATAATCACTCATATGCCTAAGCAACGGATGCCCTTTTATCTTGACCGCAATCACCATAAATAGCGTGTTGGTCGCATGCGAAATCACCGTACCCAGCGCTGCGCCCGCAACGCCCATGGCGGGTGCTCCCAGATGTCCAAAAATAAATACCCAGTTTAAGAACACATTGACCAAAATCGAGCAAACGCTGGCAACCAGCGGAATACGAACGGTCTCAGTCGATTTCAACGATGTTGAGAACACAAAATTGAACGAGAATAGCATCATGCCAAAGCCCAGCACCTTAAGATATCTGGTGCCTTCTTCAATCATGCCCGCATCATCGGCAAAAACAGAAATCATGCCGCGCGGCATCGAGAAAACAAATACGGTGAAAATCGCCGTCAAACTCAGACCGATAATCAGACTGATGCCGGTTGTTCTTCGGATATTCTTAAAATCCTTGATGCCCCAGTACTGGGAAACCAGTGCCATCGTGCCTGCCACCAGACCAAAGTTGACCAAAAGGATAAAGAAAAACCATCGATTGGCCAAACCCACTCCGGCTGTTGCGTCTGCACCCAACTGGGCAATCATCGCGGTATCCACCACGCTGAAAACAGAATACAAAAGCTGCTGGAGCGCAATGGGCACACCCAGTTTCAACATATTTTTTAAAAAATCATTGTTTGTTAATAAACCTTTTTTCATCATAAATACCTATTATTATCCACAAAACCAGCCTTGCAATTCTAACACTATTATTGTGGTTTTACAAATTAATTTTTGGTAAAAAAAATAAGAAATAAAATTAATATTTAGTCGTGAAAATTTAAAGAGATAATCGGTTAAATTAACCGTTCAAAATAGGCGGATTTTAGCCCATTGCGCGATGGTATTGACTTCCCCGCTATGCCCATTCTCTGCAATGCAACCTGCGATATACTAAATGTGACTTTTGCTTGATATCGCCAATACGCAAAGCAAAATCGGCCATGAAATCTTTCTTGTTCGCACCACTCGGATGCAGGGTTTATTATTTCTTTCGGCTGTGCTATCATTCTTATATGCAAGATAATCGTGATGGGGAATAAAATGAAAACAAATTATATCACTATACTTTGCTATACCCTAGCTATCGGCCTTTTGGTCTCGGGCTGTATGCCGCGAGAAACCGCCAATGATTACGGGCAAGCCATCGTCAGTGGCGTCGTTTCCGGCCTTTTTACCGTGCTCGGCGTACTGGCTACGCTTTTTGCGGGGCGAAAGACCCTTTTACGCCAGATGGGCATCCAAAACACCCCGTTGCTGACGGCCTATCTAAAATCGCTGGAAGAAAACACGCACCAGCTTGCGCTGGATATCACAGATGGTGATGACGAACCGACCTCCACCAAGATACGCGCGCAATCCTTGGAGACCAGCGATGATGTGACCCTTTGCTTTAAAAATGACGGCAACGGCACAGCCAAGGATATTGAATACGGCAGTACCATGGTGACCTCGGGCGAGCATCTCTTTAACCAAAGGGAGCTAAGGCGCTTATATCGTCGGACACGGCCACGCGCCATCCCAACCCTACACGAGCACCCGCATCATTTGATTAAATCCGATGTTTTAGAGCTAACCATCACCTTTGATAACGGCTCAGATTTCTCACGCGTCGTCATGGTGCATTATAGAGACATCATCAACCATCAGCATCTGCAAAAAGTGCTGGTGGAAAAACGGGGTAAATCGATTTACCTCTACCCCATCTCGGAAGATTTCTTTAGATAGTCTCTTTCAATATTACAAACAAGGAAATTTGCAAAATATATGATGAAAAAACCTGAATGGCTGAAAGCAAAGACTGACCCGAAAGCGGTCATTGAGATGGAGCGTCTGCTTGGTTCGCTGGGCCTCACCACCGTCTGCAAAAACGCGGCCTGCCCAAACATTGGAGAATGCTTTGGACGCCATACCGCCACATTTATGATTATGGGCGCAAACTGCACCCGCAACTGTCGTTACTGCAAAGTGGATAAAGG
>JBFLKV010000256.1:0-4683 GCA_040883365.1 Eubacteriales bacterium | reverse complement strand
GTGTTGAGCACAAAAGAAAGGATGATGACGGCAAGAATCACACAAAACAGCAGCAGGCCAAAAAACTTGTCCGCCACACCGTTTTTGGTTCGCGCAATAAAGACAGCCGATGGCACCATTCGCTTATCGGGTTTGTAGACGGAATCGTGAGTAGGCAAGTCGGTCGGGTCGGGCTCGACAGGAACCTCGCCGGTTTCTTTTGCCCAAGCCTTGGCTTCTTCTTCAATATCAAGCGCTTCGGTCGGGGCTTGATCGGGAATAGAAGCCGTGGAACTTTCATCTTGGGTTATGGAAACGTCGTCTTTTGCTTTTTTATCTTTTCCGCCAAAAAGACCACTCTTTTTTTTCTTATTACCTTTTACAGGTTCGCCGCATTGTTCACAAAATTCTATGCCTTCGGCCAGCTCTGCTTTACAGTTTTTACACTGAGCCATTATATTTCCACCTTTCATATATGCATCATTTAAAATTGATACTATAATTATAAATCAGACAGGTTGTTTACTCAAGTTAAATAAGACTTAAAAAGCACCTTATTGTGACAAATAAGGTGCTTTTAACAAACTAGTCATTAAACAGATTATCCACTCGACTTTTCACGTGCTTATTTCGATCCGGATCAGATTTTTTCTCTTTTGATTTATTACGTTCAAACTTTAGGTCTTCGCCCTGATCAAGGAGGATTTCAACATGCTCCTCTTCTGGGTCTTCATCAAACAACCCGGGCATGAGTTTCTCTACCGAATGGCGTTCGGTTTTTTCGCGGATATGCATCTCTGACCGACTGTCAAATTCGGGTTCGATATTCTCTTCGCCGTCCTTTTCAATACGGTCGGCCACAGAGGAAAGCATCCGGGAGAGAATGCCTTGTTTTTTTTCTTTTTTGGTTTTTTCCTCAGCCTTCGGCTCGGGGCTTTTTTTATCAGCCAAAATTGTGCCTAAATCCGGCTTAACAGAATCATCCAAAGCGGGTGCTTGGGTTTTGCTGGTTTCTTTGGCCGTATCGTCTGTTTTGGCAGGAGTTTCTTCTGCTTTTTTTGGTTTCTTTCTTGTGGGCAACAGACTATTCATATAGCTTTGATAGTTCTCCGAAACGCTTTCCGCGTTTTTGCTCTTTGGCAAATCCAGCTCGGGGGGGAGTTCGGCCAAACCGATATCTTCGGATTCGGTGAGCTCTTCCGGAGCACTTTCTAAAACCACGGGTTCTTTTTTTAACTCAGTAGAACTAAGGCTTTCAAGTGTGCCTAATGTGGCGGATATTTCTGCACTCATATTATCCATTTCTTGCAATTGCGCAAGGAGTGGATCGGTGACGGCTTTTTTTTCATCTTCCGGCACTTCACTGGCCGGTTCGTTTGTAAAAGCCGGGGGTTCGTCTGGGTTTAAGTGAAGAGACTCAGCCGGAATTGTTTTTTCTATACTTACTTTTGAGGCGCGCTCGTCGATCACCTTGGGTTCATTTTTTGGTGTTTCTGGCTTGCCTGTATCAGCGGGCGCTTCATCTGTGCCCGAAGGAGCGGCTTCTTGTTTTGGTGCTTTTTCTTGCGCTTCTTGTGGCTGTGCTTTTTCGGTTTGTTCAACATCTTTTTTAAGCGTGCTTAGCATAGAGGCCCAGTCAACGGCTTCGCTCGGATCAGCTTTGGGTAGAACCGGGGCTGCGGGGTCAGCGGTGGGCTTTGCTTTGGTCTCTTTTTTGGATTTTTTTGATGCGCTTTTCTTTTCTGCGTCGGGTGCTTTTTTGTCTTTTGTTTTTACAGTATCGTCGATATCGGGAGACAGCGTAAAACCAGTGTCATCGTCATTTTTATGTTTGGATTTTTTAAACGCCAAACCAAAGAGGATGCCCAATAGAACGGCGGCAGCCAAAAGACCACCCACAGGTGCGGCCGTCTTGACCCAGTCTTTATAGAGGGAAGCGTTGATGGGTTGTGCGGCGGGGTCCAAATCGAAATCCATCGTTTTAACAATGCTATCGGGCAGATCAAAGACGTTTTCGACAAAATATGTGCCTTCTATTTGGGTATCATAGTAGACGATAATCACTTGACCCATGTAGTAGAATTCGTATGCACGAAACTCACCTGTCAGTCCGCCCTGATAATCGGTATAGTAGCCCGTTACCATCAAACAGAGGCGATCATCCACCATCATGCTTTGGGGGGTGACATAGGTCATATAAAGTGGAAAAGACATATCAATATATGCGGTCAGCTCTTCGGCCTCGTCAGCCAGTTGCTTTTCAGTCAAGAGTGAGAGGTCTAAGTCCTGGCGGTTTGCAAACCCGAAATTTTCGGCAAAAAGAGCATCCAAATTGGTACTCTCACCCATCAGCACCTGCATCATCTCATAATTGCTTTCCGTTTTGTATGCAAGAGTCTCAGTAAAAAAGTCAGATTCCGTATCGGTATCCACGTCAGTATAAGCGCCGGTGAAGCCGGCGGGGAAGTCGATAGAAAACCCGTCAAATTGCTCGGCAGCAACAGGAGAAGCAAATAGCAAAAATACGAGTGTTAAAACAGCGAAAGAAGTAAAAAGTTTTTTCATCATTCATTCCTTAGTTTTTTTCGATATGCAAAATATATGTACATTATACACCAGCCATTCAATATTTGCATAATAATGTTTTATCTTATTATAACTTAAAAGGAAAGTAGGCTAAGCGTAAAAAGCAAAATTGTTTGACTAAAAAATGGGGATTATGGTATGATAGCCGAGGATATTCGTTTGGGGATCCCCATCGAATATCTTTTTTATTTCTTTAAAATGTCTATTAATTTTGAAAGGATATAGGTGCGTTTTTTGCACCAGGTAAAGTTAAATGGCTGGAATTCTGGTTTGCGGGGCTCAATGGGGCGATGAAGGCAAAGGTCGGTTTGTGGACTTTTTGGCCAAGGACGCGGACATGGTGATTCGCTTTCAAGGCGGGAATAACGCGGGGCATACCGTCATTAACGACGGCGTGACCTATAAACTGCATCTGATTCCTTCGGGAATACTATATGGTGACAAGCCATGCATTATCGGCAACGGTGTGGTGGTGGATCCTAAAGCACTTTTAAAAGAGATTGACGGATTAATTGCAGCGGGCGTCAAAACAGATCAACTGTTTTTATCCGACCGTGCGCATGTGCTGATGCCCTATCACCGCGCATTGGATGCGATGAAAGAAGAAGCGCTGGGCGACAATAAGATTGGCACCACGCAAAAAGGGATTGGTCCCTGCTATACAGACAAGACATCGCGGCTGGGTATCCGATTCTGCGATTTGATGGACATGTCGCGTTTTGAGACACTGACCCGACAAAGAACCGAAGAAAAAAATGAAATCATCACAAAGATATATGGCAAAGAGCCTTTGGATGCCGAAGCGATTATCGAAGAATATAAGGGTTACGCGAAACGACTGAAACCGTTTATCACCGACACCAGTCAGATGGCCTATGACGCACAGACCAGCGGGAAGACACTGCTGTTTGAAGGCGCACAAGGTATGCTTTTGGACTTGGATTATGGAACCTACCCGTATGTCACTTCATCTCACCCAACATCGGGTGGTGTGGCCAGCGGCGTGGGCATCAGCCCGTCCGTGCTCACCGAGGTGGTGGGCGTGGTGAAATCCTACACCACACGTGTGGGTGCAGGGCCTTTTACCACCGAACTCCTTTGTGAGACCGGAGATTTGATTCGGGAAAAAGGCCATGAGTACGGCACCACCACGGGACGACCGCGTCGGTGTGGTTGGCTGGATTTGGTCATTATCGAATTTGCGGCGCGTATCAACGGCATCACATCCATTGCGCTAAGCCGTATGGATACTTTAGGCGGCATCGATAAGGTTAAAATCTGCGTGGGATATGAGTTTAACGGAGAAGTGATTCGCAACTATCCGGCGTCGTTAAAAGACCTTGACGCGTGTAAGCCGGTCTATAAAGAGTTTGAAGGCTGGGACGAAAACCTCTCGCATGTGAGAAAGTTTGAGGATTTACCCAAAGCGGCGCAAGAATATATTAACTTTATTGAAGAGTTTTTAGGCGTTCCTGTGGATATGATTGGCGTGGGCGCCAGCAGGGAAGAATGTATATTGCGTAAACAGTACATCTAAACGCTTTAATTCTTTGGACGTTTCTTTTATAATAAAACCTCAAGACTTAAGATAAAAGTTTGCCGTACCAGGTGGGGAGCCAGCGGTGCCCTGTATCCGCAACCCGCTCTAGCGGAACTGGATTCCCGATTTGAGGATCAAGTGGTTTAAGTATGGTGTGGTGTAAGTGTGCGTTGACAAGCAGGCCCCAAAGCGATGTTTCGCCGTGAACCCTGTCAGGTCCTGACGGAAGCAGCAGTAAGCGGAATGGTAAGCATGTGCCTGGACAAGTTTTGCTTTGAGCATACTTCGCCAAGTGCCTTTAGGTTGGTTGTATTCGATTTTTGGGTGTACGGCATTTAATTTAAAATAAAAAGACTGTGAGCGATTTACAGTCTTTTTTTATATAGTTGATTTACAGGATATTTTTTGCTTTATAGAAATAAATCAAGTAGAATAAGCTTACTAAAACCAATCAAAAAGAAGGCAGAAATTTTGGTCAAAATTGAAGGCATTATTATCGATATCGTTTACCGCAACGAAGACAATGGGTATACGGTGTTGGAGATTGAAATAGACGGAGAGCTCACCACAGCGGTGGG
>JBFLKV010000040.1:0-7917 GCA_040883365.1 Eubacteriales bacterium | reverse complement strand
TTCCCGACATCTTTTTTACATGGAGTGGCGGGTTTTCCACACCCTTTGTCAAGTCGGGGGCGGTCTTGGCTGTGGATGATACCTATAAAGCATATGAAGACAAATTACCGCGTTCGATGTTGGATAACTTGACGTGGGACGGAAAGATTTATGGAACGGGCTACACCATGAACGTCTCCATGCTTTTCTATAACAAAACACTTTTTCAGGCCTATGGGCTTTCGGCGCCAACCACCTATGAGGAGCTGGTAGCCGTCTGCCAAACTTTTATCGATAAGGGCATTACACCGTTTGGCATCAGTGCCAAGGATACGTGGGTGCTGGCGCAGACGCACGACCAGTTTACCTTAAAATCAGTGGGTGCGGAGACGCTCGAAAGCGTGTTGACAAAGAACGGTGTAGATAGCTATACGTCGGAGGATTTCATCGTCGCGTCAGAAGCGTTTGCCAACTTGGTTCGAATAGGCGCTTATAGCAAAAATGCGGTAACGCTTAGTAACGATGAAGCATGCGCCACTTTTTATGCAGGTGAAGTACCCATGTATATTATGGGCAGCTGGATGTGCGGATCTATCCTTACCGATGCGGAAAACCCGGATGATTTTGGCGTCATTCCGATTCCGGTGATTAACCCCACTAACGCATCGAATTTAGACTTTATGGGGGGCCCTTCCGATTCTTTGATGGTTTCATCCACATCCGAACACCCCGACATCGCGGCAGAGGCGATGTTTGAAATCGCCAAAGGTGTTTCGCACTATGGCTATTTGGCCGGATGCGGGCTACCGGCCTGGGCGATTGACTATGATGATAGCGAAATTAATCCATTAACCAAGCAGGTGGCGGCTTATGTGGCAGACGCAGAATCCTTTACCTTATGGTTTGATACATTGATGGAGGCCGAAGACACGGACGTGTATCTTGAAGCCTTACAGCGACTATACCTAAAGAGCATCACCCCCGAAGACTTTTGCCTACGGATGGAAGAACAGCTGGCTGAGCATTAGCGGCGTTAAAAAAAGATATAGCATAAACGATGGACACGGAGTGAGTACGGATGAAGCCGAGCGCACGGAAAAACGCATCACAACCCAACCCGCAATCATTAAAGAGAAAAACATGGCAGTTTTTCTTGATGATTCTTTTGGTTTTTATGGTGTGCTTTCTGGTTTCGTTTAGCATCATTATCACGCGCACGGCCGTTGATAACGAGATATCCGAAAGTGAAATTGCGCTGACTAGCATTGGCAAGAACCTCGACGTCAGCCTGGACCGATATAAGGAGATGTCTCGCTTAATTATGCTCAACGCCAATGTGGTGGGTTTTTTACGCGGCTATGGCGAAGAAAACGCATACAATCCGTCAACCGTGGTGGATGGCGTTTTCAGCATCACCAATATATACAACTATGTGGACTCGGTCTATATCTATCATGACAGCGGTGCCTATGTCAGTACGGGATCGGGCGTTATGCTGATTGACGAAACACTGATGCATACGGCAGAATGGCAGGAGCGAATTGAGGCGGCCAAGGGCGGCAACGTCATGATGATCAACGGCGATGGCGTGTTTAATAAAAAGACGGGCTTGCCGATTATCACGATGGGACGGCAGATATATGATATTGACACACAGGAACCGATTGGCTCGCTGTACGTCAACCTAACGCCTAGTGTGTTCAGCGCCGCGACGCGAGATTTAAGCGATAGCAGACAAATTTGTTTTTTTGATAAGGAAGGCAATGTGCTGAGCGGTGATGCTGAGATGGCCTCGGTTTTCCGGCCTGCGTTTACCGAAAACGGATTCAGCTATGAAGTGATTCGAAACGGTACACAGCGGCAAATTCTTTCGGCTTACAGCACCGAGGATGTCCCGGTGGTGCTGGTGAGCTTGAGCGACGTGACCCATTCCAGCGCACAGTATTTGGGGATTCTCTGGATTGCCATTCCGATGATTGTTTTGATGATCATGGCCATTTTTTCAAGCGGGGTTTTTATTTCGAGCAACATCGCACGGCCGATTGATCAGTTGACCGAAGCGATGACGAGCACCCGAGTGGAAGGGGAACTTAAAGAGATTAACTTGTCCCTGCCAAACAATGAGATTCGCAACTTGGCCGACAGCTACAACGGTATGATACGGCATATCCATCGACTGATTGAGGAGTTGATGGAAAAAGAGAAGAGTGTGAGAAAAGCCGAGATGCGCACCCTGCAGGAGCAGATAAAACCGCATTTTCTCTATAATGCCATCGGTACAATCAGCTATCTTGCGCATGAGAGCCATGCACCAAAAGTGCACGATGCGTTGGAGACGCTGGGCAGTTTCTACCGTAACTTTTTAAGCAAAGGCAGTCGGGAGATTCCTTTGCGAAACGAGATACTGATCGTCAAGGATTATTTAACACTGCAAAAACTGAGGTATGGCGATGCCTTTGATGTCGAATATGAAATCGACGAATCGGTTTTGGATACACTGATTCCAAAGCTGGTGCTTCAGCCGCTAGTGGAAAATAGCGTGAATCATGGCGTTCGGCTGAAGGGCGAAAAAGGGATTATTCGCATCAGCGCTTTTGAAAAAGAGGGCGATGTGCATATATCGGTATTTGATACGGGCGTTGGGATGAGCCAGAGGCAGATTGATAAAGTGCTGGCCGCTAAGCAAGCGGATGCGGACGCGCTTTCCGGATTTGGGCTTAAAGGGACCATCGAACGTATCCGATATTACTTTAATTATAAAGCGGCAATTAATATTAAAAGCACCATGGATGAGTATACCGAAATCGAGATTATTATTCCGAATCAATACAGGAGGGGATTGGACGATGTATAGAGTTATGTTGATAGATGATGAAAAACCAACAATCATGCTTTTAAAGCAGTCCATCGATTGGGCATCGATGGGGCTGGAGGTGGTCGGAGAAGCAGGCAGTGGTATTGAGGCCATCAATAAAATCGACGATATCCAACCGGATATTGCTTTTGTGGATATCCGCATGCCTTTTATGGGCGGTATCGAGTTTGCCAAGCTGGCCAGCATCAGAAACCCCGATTTAAAGATTATCATTCTGACCGCGTTTGATGAATTTGAGTATGCGCGGCAATGCATCGGGCTCCCGATTTGTGGGTATATATTAAAGCCGATCGTTCGGTCTGAGATTTATGATGTGTTAAAAAAAGTGGTTCAATCCTTAAAAGAACCCTCCAGGGATTATGAAGAAAGCTACGGTTCCGAGATTGAACCGACGGCGATTCGTCGCGTAGCACAGTATATTGAGGAGCACTATACCGATTCTAATCTTAACTTAACTTCGATTGCGCAGATGTTTGGGTTTAACCCCAGCTATTTAAGCCGACGATTTAAGACCGAGATTGGGAAATCCTTTGTGGAGCACTTAACCGAATGTCGAATGAGACGGGCGATGATGATGGCCAAGGAAAACGAGAAGATGTTTATCACAGCCACAGCGGTAGGGATTCCCGACCCCAACTATTTTGGTCGATGCTTTAAAAAACATTTGGGTATCAGTTATTCGGAATACTGCAAACGCACGGCAGTTACTGGGTAGATCGTTGTTTTACTGTTAAAATATAATATGCGAAAATATAGCACAAAAAAAGGCATGCAACGCATGCCTTTTTTAATGATTGTTTTTCTGCTTTTTAAAGAATCTTAATCTCGCCGGTTGTCGCATCCATCGAAATCTTATCACCTGTTTTAATCAGCCGGGTGGCATATTTTGCGCTAGTAATATGCGGTATTGAAAACTCGCGAGCAACGATTGCGCCATGCGACATGATAGAGCCGGCCTCGCTGATAAACCCACCAGCCAAGTTAAAGTATGGCGACCATCCAATATCTGAGCAAGGGGTGATTAAAATATCATTTAGATCAAGCTGTGCCATATCTCCTAGGTCATGGATGACACGTGCAGTGCCTTCCACTTTGCCTGGGGTGCTGGGGATGCCCTGCAGCAGTCGCTGACCGGGAACAAAGTCGGTGTCGTCAATGATTTCGGGTTTGCCCACATTGATTTCGTTAAAGCGTGCCATTTTTTGTTGCTGGAATACGCGTTTTCTGGCAAATGCTTTTTTGATCAGTTCCGGCTTGTATACGATATTCTTGACAAATTCAAAGTCATTTTTGACAATAAAGTCTAAGATTTCACTGTGGGTCATAAAGAATATCAAATCCGAATCGGGGATTACTTTTCTGTCGAACATCATTTTGCCAAGGAAGTGATAGGCGGCTTTAAACTTGCTCAACACACGAACACACATCGAACGGGTGAGCTGATTGACCACCATCGCTTGTCTGGCCTGCTCGATTAGATGCTTTAAAGGTGCTTGAACAGCGCTATCGAATTTGGATTCGATGGTGCGAAGGTATTTGGGTGCGCGTGTGCTTTCGTTGGCATTGGTCAGATTGGTGGAGATGATTGAGCGGATATACGCGGACAGATCGTCGTTGTTCATCTGCCATGATTTATTTTTTAACTCCATTTCAAGTATGCCGCGATGCCCGTGGCTGGCGTAGAAGGTTTCAAGTGCTTTTTTAGAATCACCTTCAACGTTGCTAACCCTAGCCGAAATCTCTTCAAGACTGGCGTTGGCAATTTTGGGGTCATCTAAAACCAACTCACGTGTTAGTTTTTTTAGCATATGCAAAATATCAAATGTTTCAATTTCGGGGATGCCGGATAAACATTCCACTTGAAGTTCACGCGCTTCTTGCGGGGTCATGCCGCTTTTTAGGAATATAAGATATAGTGCACCATTCAGATCGAGTGATGCGCTTAAATTTTTGTAGTAGTCCAAAAAGGCGATATTAAGCGCGTCCAGTTTGCCGTCAATCTCCTCAATTTGCCATTTCAGACTTTTCCCCCAGAGTTCAATATCAAAGGAATCCACCAGTTTTTTTATCTGCTTATACGCGTTTTTGCTGCTATCCACAGCATTGAAATTACGGCGCATATTGACTGCGAAATCGGCCAGAGGTAAATCCCAGCCGCGAGGCTTAGTATCATCTAAGGTTTTTCCGCAAAGACTGACTTGGATCAACTGCTCGGATCCATCAGGCTGTTTGGTTCCGATTTTGCTTATTTCGGTGAGGTTGAAGAACAGACGATTGCTAAAGCTCGCCACACCGCTGCCTTCGGGTATGCTATCGATTTTTTTAGCCAAACCCACATTGACCATGGTGGTTCGGATACTGGTATCCAGTGCCTTTACAACGGTGGAGAGCGTCAGTGGGGTAACGGCAGTGGGGAAAACATCCTGTATTCGAGACATGACATAGACATGCTTATCGCTCATGACCTGGCTGTCAAATTCGGAAACATCTTGAAAGTCTTTGGTGGTGATGGGACGCGCTTGAAGCCAATAAAGCTCACCACAGCATACGGCCCATTCGAGGTCCAAAGGATAGCCAAGCTCAACGCTGGCGTGGCGGGCCTCTTTTGCGATTTTTGACAGCAGTTTGCTGTCAATCAACGCATCGCCGGTGGGATTGGAATCGTTACTCTTTATTCGATATGAATGCGGTGCGGCGACACCGCCCATGAGCTGATCGCCAAGCCCGGCTACGGCATCAATCGTTAATATATCCGCATCCATGGGACTTTCGGTAAAGCAAACGCCGGATATTTCTGCATCCACCATCTTTTGTACAATCACGCACATCTTGTTGGGTTTTGGGTTGGTGAAAAGCTGTGAGTAGTGCCTGGCTTTTGCGCTGTTTAAAGAGATGAGACAGTTTTGAATACCGCGCTTAACCGCATCTGCGCCTTCCAAGTTTAAAAACGTATCATACAGACCTGCATATGAAAAATCGATGGTATCCTCGCCCAGCACAGAAGAGCGCACGGCCACCCGCGTTAACCCGCTTTGGGTGTAGTAGTCAACCGCTGCCTTTAAATCCACTTCACTGTGGATATCGGTGATTACAAACCCTTCGGGTACGTGCAAGCGGTTTGTTGAAAGCAATCTTAGTCCCCGGGCCTTGCCTCCGACGCTGTTCAATGCATCACTTGGTATTTTGTCTAATTCGTAAATGTTCATGATACACCCCTTGAAATGTCTATATTTTGGTGTTTTCGTTTAAATACTTTTAGTGATCAATGTTTAGGATATATTTAAACAAACTTGTTATATGCATCAATAAAAAACGGGGATGGGTGCTGATTATGCTGCGCGGTGCTTTGGATAAATTAAGGCACAAAATAGACCTTTAACTATTGTGATTGACCGAAAGAATAGGGTTTTTGTCCAGCACTGGCGCATAAAATATATAATTGTGTCTTTTGATATCGTCTATAATAGGTACTATAAAATAATTATAGCATCAAATATAGGAAAAAACCATATCGCGAACAGAGAAAGACAGGGAAAACTTTACATTTTTTTGGGATTTATATTCGCACTTGGCTATTTTGGATTAATATATATGTTTAATTTCATTTATATTGGATTGAAGTGAACTGTTATCACCTTTTTCACCTTGTCGTACGGTCTGTTTAGTGATAGCATATATGAAGTTGAGAGGAAATAAAGGAGACAGAGCATGCTGACTTTTATTTTGTTTGTTATTGGGGTTGTTTTTGGATATGGTGCTACTTGGTATTTGGTGTTGAAATCACGAAAGATTATCAACATCATTGATAAGGAGCAGATTTATGATGCCCGAGAAATTACGCAAAGGTTGAAGATGCAATGACAAAAGAGACGAAGAAGAACGACAAAAATATTGGGAATAACGACAAAGACCAGCAACTTTCTAGGGAACTGGGTCTTTTTGAATTGATTATGATGGGCGCCGGTATGATGATTGGCGCCGGCGTTTTTGTGGCCACAGGTATAGCCACCGGCATCGCAGGTTCGGGCGGTATTCTGTTGGCGTTTGCGCTGAATGGGCTGATCGCTATTTTTACGGCGATGTCTTTTGCCGAGCTTTGCAGTGCCATGCCCGCCGCGGGTGGGGCATATGCCTATGTCAAAAAAGCATTTGGTGGTTTTATTGGTTATATATCGGGTTGGATGAACTGGTTTGCACTGGCGGTTGCCGGCAGCCTGTATGCCATCACGTTTTCAGAATATACACTCTACTTGATGGAATCATTTTCGTTTTTCCATCAGTTGGGGTTGGATACCGAGTTTGCGCACAAAGCATTGGCGGTGTTCATCGCCCTTGTCTTTATCGGTATCAACTTTAAAGGCGTTTCGGGCACAGGAAAATCCAGCACCATCATTGCGATGGGCCAAACGGTGACACTTGGCATCATCGGTGTTTTGGGTGTGGCTGTGGCGTTAAATGACCCTTCCCGCCTTGAACATTTTAACCCGCTGTTTGACAACGCGCCCATGAGCATTCTTTTGGCGATGGGCTTTACCTACGTCGGCTTTGAGGGGTTTGAGGTGATTGGGCACGCCGGAGAAGAGGCGATAAATCCGCGTAAGAATATACCCAAAGCCATCCTTTATGCCGTCATTTTGGTGGTGAGCACTTATCTTTTGGTGGCTTTTGCGGCGGTTATTGGCGCGAATCCGGGCAACTTATCGGTGAGCCAATGGTTTGCTAAGGAAGGCGCTACCGGCTTTGCCGAAGCGGTGGGCAATTTGGCTCCGTTTGGCGTGGTCTTGGTGGGTTTGGCCGCAATATTCTCGTCCACATCGGCGCTGAACGCCACGTTGTTTTCATCGGCAAGAGTTTCCTTTGCGATGAGCCGCGATGGGTTCTTGCCGCCGGTACTATCCAAAATATCAAAAAACCATGTGCCGCATATCGCACTGTTTGCATCCTCGGTTATCGTTTTAACGGTTGCTTTGCTTTTGGATGTGGAAGGAGTTGCGGCGGCGGCAGATATCATGTTTCTTTTAATCTTCCTGCTGATTAATATTTCGGTAATTAAGATTCGAAGA
>JBFLKV010000039.1:0-2811 GCA_040883365.1 Eubacteriales bacterium | reverse complement strand
CTGCTAAAAATTATTGTTTATTGCATACTGTATTTTGCTGTTGGGAATAAGTTTATATTTAATGCCTATGAAAAAGAGAATTTTGGTGGCTTTTTGAAAAAAATACTCTGGAGAGCAAAAAAATGATTGTAATCAAAGATAAGCGGGATTGTAGCGGATGTTATGCATGCAAAAACGTCTGTCCGGTCAAGTGCATTAGCATGGAAACCGACGACGAGGGTTTTTGGTATCCTAAAGTTGATTTCGATCGATGCATCGAGTGTTGTGCTTGCGTCATTGCCTGCCCGGTCATCAACAAATATGTGCCGGATAATCATCCGGTGGCTTATGCAGCCAAAAACAAAGACGAGGCAGTGCGTGCAGCTAGCTCTTCGGGGGGCGTTTTCACCGCGTTGGCCGAAGCGGTTTTGGATGATGGCGGTGTGGTCTTTGGTGTAGAATACAATGACGATTTTAGCGTTAAACACAGTTATATTGAGAAAAAGGAAGACCTAGGCCGCTATCGCGAATCAAAATATGTGCAGTCCGAAATAAAGGATACACATCATCAGCTTAAAGATTTTTTGGATGCCGGACGGCAAGTGCTGTTTACGGCCACGCCGTGCCAGATTGCGGGCGTTAATAATTATCTAAACAATTTTCGCGATGAACCGTACGATAATCTTTATACCATGGAAAACATATGCCACGGGGTACCTTCGCCAAAGATGTGGGCCAAGTACGTTGAATATACACGTGATAAGCAGGCGGCAAACATTGAGAAAGTGAATTTCAGGGACAAGACAAAAGGTTGGCGGGACTTCTCGGTAAAATTCGATTTTAAGAATGGCAAAAATCAGCTGAAGACCATGGATGATGACCCATACCTGTTTGGTTTTCTTCGTAATATCTATCTGCGTCCGGCGTGTCACCGCTGTACCGAAAAATCGCTTCACCGCAAATCGGATATCACGGTGGCTGACTTTTGGGGCGTGGAACATATGCATCCGGATTTTAATGACGATAAAGGCGTTTCGCTCATCTATGTTAATTCAGAGCAGGGCGCCAAGCTGTTTGATCGTATAAGGCCGCAGTTAGAAGTGATTGACAGTGACGTTAAGCAATCGGCCAGATATAACGTGGCGGCCACGCATAACACCAAACCGAATAAGCGGCGGGCTGAATTTTTCCGCGATTTTGATACGATACCGTTTGAGCAATTGTTGGATGAATACTGTCGACCTTCGGACGAAGAGCGTAAGCGTAAAAAGCGTCAGGCAAAAATCGATAAGGTGAAAAACGTCGTTAAAAGAATAATACACTGGGAAAAGATACGGGCCAAAATTAGGAGATGATTTTGGTCTTTTCGTTCTCCGCAATGCTGTTTTCTGTTATAATAGGCAAACCAAAAGAAAAAAGGAAGAGAAAATGAATATATTCATAACCAACGATGACGGATATCTATCCTATGGCATCTTGGGGCTGGCAGAAAAGCTGTCCAAGAAGCATAACGTGACGGTGGTGGCACCACACAATCCACAGTCCGGCGCGGGGCATGCGCTGACGATGCATAAACCTTTGCGCGTCAAGCACTTCCCTGAGCTTTCGGAAAAATATCATGCCGAAGTGTATTCTTGCAGTGGCAAACCGGCGGATTGCGCCAAAATCGGCATCGATAAAGTGATTAAAGGACAACCGGATTTGGTGCTGTCGGGCATCAACTTAGGGGCAAACCTTGGCACCGATGTCATTTACTCGGGAACGGTTTCGGGCGCACTGGAAGCGGCCATGATGGGCTTCCGTGCGATGGCGGTTTCGCTGGATGATTATGAAGGAAAACATATGGATACGGCCATCCAGTTCATAAGCGATTTTATTGAAAAGTATCCGATTGAAACCATGGTGAAGGATTATATCTTGAATATCAATGTTCCGGCGGTGGCTTTGGACGAAATCAAAGGGATTAAAGTCGCGTCTTTGGGCGAAGTTAAATATGAGAATGATATCACTATCGGTGTCGATCCGTTCGGCAACGACTATTACTGGATTGGCGGTCGGAAGCTGATTCCAACGCCGGGCGAAAAGGACGTTAATTTTATCAAACAGGGCTATGCCACGATTACGCCAATCTCCTTTATGATGGGCGCGGAAGAGTGTATTAAACTGGTGGAAAAAAAGATTGAGAGGCTATAGACGATGAGCAAAACAGTTGCCGTCATTGGCGGAGGTCCGGCGGGCATGATGGCAGCGATATCGGCCGCCAAAGCGGGACACAAAGCGACCCTATTTGAACAAAACGAAAAGCTCGGTAAAAAGCTGTTTTTGACGGGTAAAGGGCGTTGTAACATCACCAATACGGCCGATATTTCGGACTTTTTTTTAAGTATTCCAAGGAACAATAAGTTTTTATATTCAGCACTCTATGGCTTTACAAACATGGACTTGCTGGATTATTTTCATTCGCACGGTCTTAAAACCAAAGAAGAACGCGGCGGGCGAGTTTTTCCCGAATCGGATAAATCAAGCGATGTGACAAAAGCGCTTGAAGCAGGGCTGAAAGAAGCGAATGTAACTATTCGGCTGAGAAGCAAGGTTGAGGCGCTAAAGAAAAAAGACGAAGCGTTTGTCTTGACGGTCAATGGAAAACCGACGGAATTTGACGCGGTGATAATTGCAACTGGCGGACTGAGCTACCCATCCACGGGTTCTGACGGGAAATTCTTTAATGTGGTCAAAGCCTTGGGGCATACGACCAGTGATTTTGAGCCATCTCTTATTTCACTTAAGACGCTGGATACCTCCGAGCGCCCGGTGGGGCTGACGCTAAAAAAT
>JBFLKV010000255.1:0-9428 GCA_040883365.1 Eubacteriales bacterium | reverse complement strand
CTGAGCACAAGAATAATAATCTGTTTCATGATGTTACCTCTTTATCAGTAGTTTCACCAATAAAGCTTTGATATTCTCACCAAATTCGTCTATTGTATAGGGCGTATCCCCGTCGAGGATACTGTCAATCATGTCGTGAACAGACAGAGTGATAAAATAGGCGACGAATTGCGGGTTTTCAATGTCGAGCAGTCCGGTCGCTATTCCCTTTTCCATCCATTGATATATCGGCTCCACCACACTGTATATATACTTCTTCTCCATATTCTTTTTGCCAAGAAAGCTGTAAAACCGTGCTTGATGTATCATCTTCAATACTTTTTCATGTTTCTTAACATATTTGATTATATTGTCGATGATGGCGTCAATATCTGCCTCGGCATAGCCGTGCAAGTCAATTTTATGAAGAGTGTGCAGGATAGAATCCAGTCTGTGCTCCATAAAATGCCACACCACATCATCTTTTGATTCAAAGTATAGATAGAACGTGCCCTTTGCGACGCCCGCCTTTTTTGTAATCTCGTTGACAGTTACGCGTTTGACACTTTTCTCTAAAAACAGTGTTTCTGCCGCGTTTACAATAGCGTTATGAGTTTCAATCGCTTTATTCGTTTTCATCGTTTTCTCCATATGCGCGTATGGTTTATGACCATCGGTCATGTTACAGATTATACCGATTGTAAAAGTAAAAAGAAATAGTCAAGTAGTGCCTTTTGGTCAGTTTTTGTAAGCGCCTATATTATTTGATTAATAAATTGCTCTATAATATAATATTTCTAACAAAGAAGACGTTTAACGTATCAGTATAGAAAATAGGCTGGTGCGTAAAGCGATAAAACCCACAACAAAGGAGTTTATTTATGGAGTATGCAAAGAGCAACGATGCCTTAGGCGTCATCAACCGAGGGAATCCAGCTGAATCGGGTTTGTGCACCTTGTGCCGAGCCGACTGTGCGGGGATGTGCGAAACATTTGTGTCCTGTATGCAGGGCAGAAAACTATTGTATCCAAGAGACTTTGGCGCCATCACGTCGGGCAGCAAAAATGTGGATCACGTTGGCGTAAGCTACAACGCGCTGCGCATTGAGGGCTACAACTACGGCGCAATGGGCCTGCAAAATGGGTTGACCAACAGTGCGGATGATTGTATTTTCCCCAACGTGGATATCACCACAAAGTTTGGTAAAAACACCATGACAAAAGTACGTGTTCCCATTATGACCGGGGCGCTGGGTTCCACCTTTATTGCGGCCAAGTATTGGGATTCATTCGCTATCGGTGCGGCTCTGGTGGGCTATCCTATCGTTATCGGTGAAAATGTAGTCGGCATAGACCGTGAAGCGGTGATTGAAAACGGAAAAATCCTGAAGGCGCCTGAGATGGATCGGCGCATTAACACCTATCTTAAGTATTATGACGGCGAACATGGCGCCATCATTGTCCAGCTGAACGTTGAAGATACACGAAATGGCGTTGCCGAATATATCATCGAGAAATTTGGCGATCAAGTGATCATCGAGCTAAAGTGGGGACAGGGCGCCAAGGATATCGGTGGCGAAATTCAGGTCAAAAATCTGGATTATGCTCAGTTTTTAAGCCAGCGCGGCTATGTGGTGGACCCCGACCCAAATACAACGGAAGCACAGGACGCATTCAAGCACGGTGCGTTGAAGTCATTTGCCCGTCATAGCCGTTTGGGTTATACGGACCTCTCAAGTGAACCCGAGGTAAAGAAAAACTTTATGGACGCGGTTGCATACTTGCGTAAAATAGGCTACAAGCGCATCACACTGAAGACTGGTGCGTATGGTATGGAAGGCTTGGCGATGGCCATAAAATACGCCTCCGAAGCTAAACTGGATCTTTTGACCATTGACGGTGCGGGGGGTGGAACAGGTATGAGCCCTTGGAACATGATGGAAACATGGGGCGTGCCTTCAATTTACCTCCACGCAAAAGCCAGAGAATATGCGGATGTCTTAAGTGCAAAAGGCGTAGACGTGGTGGACATGGCTTTTGCTGGCGGGTTTGCGCGAGAAGACCAGATGTTCAAGGCGCTGGCGCTTGGAGCGCCTTACGTCAAGCTTATCTGCATGGGCAGAGCGCTGATGATTCCGGGTTTCCTTGGCTCTAATATTGAAGGCGTCCTAAAACCAGAAAGGAAGCAGGCGGTTAACGGCAACTGGGATAAACTGCCCAAATCCGTTTTGGTCAACGGCTCATACGAGGAAGAAATATTCGCTAGCTACTACGATGTACAGACCAGGGTGGGCGCAGACGAGATGAAGAACATCCCGCTGGGCGCTATCGCCGCTTGGACACTATCGGATAAGCTGGGAGCAGGCTTGCAACAGTTGATGGCCGGCGCACGTAAGTTCTCGCTTGGTGCTATCACGCGTGAGGACGTGGTTGCAATGAACCGCGAGACAGAAGCGATTACTGGGTTAGCCTTTATAACCGAGGCCAATGACGATAAAGCCAAAGCAATATTGAAAGGCTAGCTAGTAACACCAAAGCTCATTAAGAATCCATCAAAAGACCATTATATAATGGTCTTTTTTTGTAGAAGACAGCATTCTAAAGAATTGGTTGGACTATAAGGCTGATACTATTAAGCACTGCATATTGTATAACTGGTAAGCTTATTCATCCAATATATTAAACATCTGGAATTTGGAGTTTAAACTTGCCAGGTTTAATGGAGTATAGAATAAACTAGTGTTATAATGAATAAAATTGGAAATAAACAGTCGTAACATTTCCCAGCGAATCAGGCACATATTTTAAATATGATATAAACCATTTTTATACGCCAGAAAGATTGAAGTCAGTACAATATCAAAAGAGGAACATATGAAGAAATCAATGGATAAAGTGAATAAAGCGTTAATCATTGTTGTTTTGATACTCGTTTTATTTTTGATTGGCAATATGTTTATCAATTTACCCATTATTGCTTGGAATAAAGTGGATGAAGGGTCACTTACCATTGACAATGATATTAAGCAAGCAAACGGGATAATCGCGTTGGACGGAGAGTGGGAATTCTATAAGGATGAGCTTTTAAGTTATAATCAAAAAACAGAAAAAAGACCCATATTAGTTACAGTGCCAGGGGCATGGAATAATCAAATCAAGTATTCAAACATGGAATCGAAGTTCGGATACGGAACATATAGATTAGACGTAAAACTAACGCATACGGACAATAAAATGATGGGACTATATGTTCAGTGTATTCCTTGCGCATACAAAGTGTTTATTAACGAAGAACTCGTTGGGCAAAATGGCATAATCGGTGATAGTCTTGAAACAGAAAAAGCGGATATTAGGCCCAATGTTTTATTTTTTACAGCGCCGTCGGATGAATTTGTCATTACAATGCAAGTTTCAAATTATCACTTTGCAAAAGGTGGCTTTTGGACGAGCATGTATTTGGGCAGCTTAAACAATATACAGGAATTTAATCAAGTTAAAACGATAAAAGATATGTTTCTTATTGGGGTTATCTTTGCCGTTGGCGTTATCTATCTGTTTTTGTACCTTTCAAAATATAAATTAAAACAGCAGCTATATTTTTCTCTGCTTTGTTTGCTTGCAATTCTATTGATTGATTTTGATGACAATATGTTAATCTATAAATCATTATCTAATATGAGTTTTGAAACGATGGTTAGGTTCTGGTATATTCCATCATCGTTAATCCCTTTCTTGGTTGTATTGTATGTGGTTAACCTTTTTAAATCTTTAAAATATAAAGAGATCATCAATATCCTTGCGTTGTTAACAGCGATAAATATTATCGTTGATTTGCTTGCACCCGCTTGGATGAGTACGGGATTAAGCCATATCAGCAATATAATATCTGCAGGTTCCTTGATGTTTGCACTGTTTGTCGTGTTTGTTTCAATAAAAGATTACAAAAAAACGGCGATCTTGTATTTGGTAAGCTTTTCGATTATTCTTATCAGTTTTATTTACGACTATATGTTCTACTATACCAATGTATATAACCTCAATATTGGTGCTACCATAACATATGCCATCGTTATAACTGTGATGCTGCAAGCTTATATCTTGGCGGTTGATTTTGAAGATATTTTTAAACAAAGAGAACAGGCGATAAAACAGGCCGCGCAGTCTGAACTGGCTTTCTTGCAGGCACAGATTAAACCTCATTTTCTGTACAATGCACTCTCTGCAATTGAAGATGTATGTTATAAAGATAGTAAGCGGGCAGGGGAATTGATTACGGACTTAACACTTTATCTGCAAAACTCTTTCGAGTTTGGAAATTTAGAGCGCTTCGTGACGCTTAAAAAGGAATTGCAGTTTATCAATAACTATATACATATCCAAAAAGAACGATTTGGGGACCGCATGAACTACGAGGAACACATTGATATCCCGCTTTCAACCCGGATACCCATACTCGTACTCGAACCGTTGGTTGAAAACGCCGTTCACCATGGAATCTCCAAAAAGGTAGGCGACGGAACGGTACGACTAACTGCACAATATATACAAGACGGTATCCGTTACCAGATTGAAGACAACGGTGTTGGCATGGATGAAAAATTTATGGTACATTTATTTGATGAGAATGCTGAACGAAAAGGTGTGGGTTTGAAAAATATCCAAAAGCGCCTGCGTAGTTTATACAGAGATAGTATATCGCTGAATATTGAAAGTGAAACAAATGTAGGCACAAGAGTGTGGTTTGTATTGCCGATGAAAGAAGGAGAGAACCCGTGATTCGAGCCGTTATCATTGATGATGAAAGGCACGCGCACAACCGGTTTATGCGCGTCACAAAAGAGGTTGAAGGTATTGAAGTTGTGGGTACTTTCACAAATGAAGAGGACACAATTGCATTCTTGACCCAGAACCAAGTTGATGTGGTGTTTCTTGATATAGAAATGCCAGGGAAAACGGGAATACATCTGGCTCGGGATATACAGAATATGCAATGTAATATTGATATTGTTTTTTTGACAGCGCATCAAAAGTATGCGGTGGAAGCCTTCGAACTGGACGTGACCGACTATATCGTTAAGCCGATTACTGCGGTTCGACTGGAAAATACGATCATACGTTTACGCGCAGATCAAGAAATGCGGTGGATAAGAAAAAAACCGAAGATCACCTGTTTTGGCGCTTTTAGTGTAGCGGTGGATGGGCAGCAGCTGATGTGGAAGAATCGGCGCGCCAAGGAGTTGCTGGCATATTTAGTGCATCGCAGCGGTGTACCGGCGTCCTGGGAACAGATAGCCGAGGCATTATGGTTTGACTTTGATTATGATAAAGCGCATGCCAACCTGCATACAACGATGTACCGCCTCCGAAAGCAATTGGCGCATGCGGGGATTGCGCATATTTTGGAGGGGCGGCGTGACAATTATCGCATAAAGCCAGAAGAAGTGGATTGTGATTATTACGTCTATAAAGATACCGGAAAGATGCCTGTGCTGCATGAAAGATACTTTGAGGAGGATGGCTATTCTTGGGCGGCAGAACGTACCGCCAGAATTGAGCGGATTCAAAAGTGAATAGCATACATGGAACGGAAAAACGCTTTGGATATCAAAGCGTTTTTTAGTTGAATCTAGTTGAGTTAGGGATGAGTTAGGAGTGAGTCATTATTATGGAAGGGGCGGAAGATTATAATAAATAAATGAGTTCTAATTAAATTAAGAGGGAATAGTTCATGAAAAAAGGAAAAACCACTAAATTATCTATCCTATTGGTTTGTTTTCTTGTAATTATACTGTTACCAACTGCGGTATCGGCGGCTTCGGGTGAGCTTACAGGATCATTAACAAAAGCCAGATACACCGGTGTTAACCTGACTGCTTTGGGGGATGTGGACTGGGCAATATGGGGCTATTCAAATTCGGGAACAAATACATCGCTTTTGCCTAACGAACGAAAGTCGAGCGGAAACGCTATCAGTAATTTGACGGATATTGACCCAGGTACCGATGACCCTTTGCGCGGACTTGGACAGTTTCGCATCAATCATACATTTAACTGGACAAATGGGACAAATATAACCAGTGCTACTGGTGCGTATACTGGACTTCAACACAACATTAATAAAACCTATGAAATTGGCGACGGATTTTCTTTTACAGTACCAGCGGACACCCAAAAAAGAAGACTGATTGTTTATGCTGCTTTTCACTATTGTGTTGGTGAATTGACGGCTGTGCTTTCCGATGGCAGCGCCGCATCGCTGACGTTGCAACAGAATTCCACAAATACGTCAACCGGTGCAAATGAGCCTTCTCGAATTATTATTGATTACTCAGCGGCTTCTGATGGTCAAACACTGACGGTTACTCTGACAACTACTTTAAATAATGTAGATGGAAATGGGAACACACAGATTTACGCAGTTGCCTTGAGTGATTATCATACGGCGACGATTAATATCAAAAACGGGGGAACACCGACAAACTCCTCAGGTGCGGTTGAACTTCGGCAGAACGGGAGCACGGTGGCAACTGCAACATTAAGCGCAACGGGGGTATATTCGGCGCTTGTGCTAAACGGCGACTATGATATTTATGTTGACGGTACAGACACCGGTGAGAATATCAGTATTAATGCCGCAAATAGCAGTACGACGATGGACTATTATGCGGTAAATTTTAGCGTGATGGAATATGGAACCGCATCGGGCAGTACCATTGCGGCGACGTATGATGGTAACACTATATCCTCCGGGGATGTTGTGCTCAAAGGGAAGGCACTAAATATCGTGGCAACCGCGTCAGGCGCGAGTGCGTACACATATTTATGGACAGGCACCGGAACCAATAGCGAGACAAACAACGCCTTGAGTATAACGTCATTGAGCACCGAGGTTAATGCGACCTGTACGATAACGGGAAGCACCTATGTAAGTGTTGCGTTTGATGCAAATGGGGGGACGGTTTCACCGACTTCACAAAGCAAACAATACGGCAGTACGTATGGCAAAGCATCAGACGGTATAACCGATGACACCCTACCTACACCGACCAAGACAGGATATACGTTTGATAGCTGGTGGACGGGCGCGGGAGGTACAGGCACTCAAGTTACGAATGCAACCACCGTGACCAATCTATCCGGTCACACTCTGTACGCCAAATGGACTGCCAACATCTATACAATTAAATACAATGCCAACGGCGGCGGTGGTACGATGGTATCCAGCACGCATACTTACGATATCGCAGAAACGCTGACCAGCAACAGCCTTACAAAAACGGGATATGATTTTGCGGGTTGGGCCATTGATGCTAGCGGTTCGGTTGTTTACTCGGATGCGCAAAGTGTGATCAATTTGGCATCCGAAAACGGCTTAACTGTGAACCTCTATGCCAAATGGACAGCCAAGATAACAGCATTAAGCTTCGATAACAACGGAGGCAACGGCGGGCAAAGCAGTACCAAGACGGTCACGTATGAGAGCCCTATGCCAACGCCGATTACTTTGCCAACAAAAACAGGCTGTATTTTTAATGGCTACTTTGATGCGGCTAATGGCGGAATACAGTATTACGATAATACCGGCATAAGCACAAGAACGTGGGATAAAGAGGACAGCACAGCAACCCTGTATGCTCAGTGGACGGCCAGTGTCTATTTGATTACTTATAGTCCGAACGGCGGAAGCGGGAGCATCACCAAAGACAGCGGCGAACATGGCACAATGATTACTTTAGATGACGGAAGAGAGTATACCAAAGCGAATTATGTGCTGAACGGCTGGAGAATAGACGGTACGGATTATCTGCTATGTGCCTTGTATCGGATAACTGGCGATGTAACGGCGGAAGCAATCTGGGCCGTGGACAGCGACGGCGATGGTATCGGTAATGCGGATGAAACGGCGGCAGGCAGCAACCCGACTGATGCGAGCGATGAACCGCAAACAGGAACAGTTGTATTGACTTTGTTAGATGTATCTGGGAATCCGATGTCCGGATATATGGCGATACTGAACTCCACACCGATTACCACAACGACGGACGCCAACGGAAAAGCTGTTTTTGCAGGGGTAGCTCTTGCGCCGCACACACTCTCAATAAGGAATGGATCCACAGAGCTTGGCAGCTATCGTCTGGATTTTACAAGAGCGGGGACGAATGCATCTGTGATATTAAATTCCGGTGCCGCTTCAAGCACGAGTGGCTCTATTGCCACAAACGTAAGCCGTTCATTTTTAACACTTGATATTACACTTCAGGAAAACGCAAGCGGGTATTGGCAGATTGGTGGTATCTCGCTTTCACAGAGGCCTTTAGAAGAGAACCCGAAAACAGGTTATTGGGATAATTGAGCAAAATAAAACTAATGATTATGAAAAAGAAGCGCATATCATCAGGGAGAAAGAAGCACAGCATTAGGGCGTATAGAATAAACACCGAATCGGATAGGAAGGCCAGAGAGAAGCTATTTGATTGGATAAAGACGAATGGAAAAAGCATTGTAATTATCCTGATGCTTATAGGTGTAGTTTTGGTGTTAGTCATTTGGGACACAATGGATTATAAGCCGCAAATGAATGAGACGCCGACTAATGCTTTAAACGAACTGCGATTAGAGCAATGCTCCGTGGATACAGATGAAAATGTGGCATCTGATATAATAAAAGGCGAAAGTATGCCAGAATACCTACAAGCGTACCTTGATGTGAATAGGCATACTGTTGGATACATCAAAATTGAAAACACAATGATTGATTATCTAGTGATGCAAACAGACGAAAACGAATACTATCTTTCGCATAATTATCGATTTGAAGAGGACCGTTCAGGCGCGATTTTCATGGATTATCGGTGTGATATTAATGATTTCTCAAAAACGAGGAATATGATTCTTTACGGACACCGTATGAAAGACGGTACGATGTTTAAAGATTTGTTGAAATATCAGAATCAGGAATTCTTCCGAGAAAACCGTATAATCACCTTTAATACAATCAACGGCGGGTATCAGTGGAAAATATTTGCCGTGATGGAGATCACAACGGATTTTTATTACATTGAAACAGAGTTTCCTTATGATGAGATGTGGATTGAATTCTTAAAAGAGGCCAGTGAAAGATCGATATATGATACCCACACGAACAATTATCCGAATGATATTGTGCTCACACTTTCGACTTGTACGACAGAGGAAAACGGCCGGCTGGTGGTGATGGCGAAACTGCTGCAGTAAGCACGGGTTGAAGTTTATGTCGGACTGGCAAGCGAATAATAGCATTGGGGGCTTATCGTTCACACAGGCTTCAAGCTATCTTTGCCTGCCGCCGGGGGCGGTTGTTATCGGCTCCTATTGGGTTCGTGTACCCTTTAGGATGCAAATCCCAAAACATTCTCACGAATAAAAACAGAGCACCCGCGTTGCGGATACTCTGTTTTTATATGGCGGAG
>JBFLKV010000254.1:0-10188 GCA_040883365.1 Eubacteriales bacterium | reverse complement strand
CCCGGCAAATCCATCGTTTTCATCACATCGGTGATGCTGCTGTCCACCTGTCGTTTAATCCAAACCTGCGACTTGGTTTCATCGGTGATGCGTGAATAAACCGTCGCATAATCCATATTCAGCATATCCGCAAGTGTTTGCGCCAAATAATCCGCATCCTCAACATCTTTAATATCCACATAAACTGTATCAATCGCAGAAGAATGCGCCAAAACATTGCCGTTACGGTCAATAATATCACCGCGTTCGGCCGTCTCGTCAAACTGGCGTGTCCATTGGGCTATGGCCTTGGCCTGCAGCTCTTCGGCCTCGATAAACATGATGTTCACCAGTCGGACAATTAATACTATAAAAAGCAAGCTGATTATCCCAAGTACGACAATCAGCCTATTTTTGCTCGATATCGAAGGTCTAGCCAACCGTTCTTCACGCTCCTAACCTTTTTTAAATATTACTGTATCGTTGATTCGTTTTGTACCATTTCATTTTCTGCTACGTTTTCTTCCTCATCTAGCTCGATATAAATAATCTGGTCATTGGAAGGGTAATATAGCCCCAGCCGATCTCTGGCCTCTCTTTGTACCATACCGATGTCATCCCGAAGCGACACTTCCAGCTCAAGCGCCTCAGCCTCGGCCTGCATCTCCTCGATTTTGGCCTCGATGGCATCCAACTCATCGTCAGTCTTTATTATATTCGAATATCGCGCTATCATCAAGGAACCCACAAAAAAACCGACGGCTGCGTATATCATAACGACAACCAAAGTCACATTTCGGTTTTCTCTCGTTTTATATTTATTTCTTGATTTTCTCTTTTTGCGACGCGGTTTATAACTGCTCTGTACCGCTTTGGAAGGTGCGGGACGTTGTTCGGCTGTTGTCTTGCGCTTAAGACCCTCTGAAAAAATCTGCAACTCACCATTTGGCGCGGTCACTTTTTTGGGTGCACTACCGCTGCTCTTGGGTAAATCATAGAATGCGGAATGGCTATTATTGTTTCTTTTTTCCATCCTTTTTCACCGCCTTAAACAAATCTTAAAAATCTATAAAAGCTCAACTACACGAAGTTTGGCCGATCTGGCCCTGTTGTTGAGCGTCGTTTCGCTGTTTTGCGGTATCACCGGTTTTCGGGTAATCACTTTACCCGTTGGCTTTTTACCGCATATGCATATCGGTGCATCCGGAGGACACTCACAAGGATTTTTCATCTTATTAAAGAACTGTTTGACGATTCTGTCCTCTAATGAGTGGAAGGTAATCACACACAGCCGCCCCCCTGGCCGTATCACCTTCGAAAAACCATCCAATGCCGTTTGTAGGTTATCAAGCTCGCCATTAACTTCAATGCGAATTGCTTGAAACACCCGCATCTGTGGGTATTTGATACCTTTGCGTGCTGCAAGCGGCACTGCTGCTTCTATAACCTTTGTGAGCTCCCCGGATGTGGAGATTTCTTTTGTCTTTCTCCTTTCAACGATAAACTCTGCAATGCGTTTTGACCATTTTTCTTCGCCGTATCTATAGAATATATCCGTCAACTCATTTGCGCTATACCCGTTGACAACATCAAAGGCTGTCTTCCCTTGCGTGTTGTCCATGCGCATATCAAGCTTGACGTCGGCTTTATAACTAAACCCCCTAGCATGGTCATCCAGCTGGAATGATGAAACGCCCAAATCTAAAAGTGCGCCATCGATTTCCTTTATATTAAGATTACTTAATATACGTTCGATATTCATATAGTCATCATGTACAAGCCGTACATTTTTACTATACAAACTAAAAAGTGTCTCGCCCCTCAAAATGGCTTCGAGATCTTTATCTATCCCAATCAGCGTTCCGCCAGGCAGGATTCTTTGTAGAATCTCCGCCGAGTGACCCCCACCGCCGAAGGTACCGTCTGCGATAGCCATTCCGGGTTCAAGATTTAAATAATGAATACACTCGCTGAGCAAAACAGGTATGTGTTTGCCATCTGACATATCACTTCCCCGTTTCCATTTAATCTTCTAACTTCTGTTTGTTCCATATTTCGATTCTGTTGCCAAGACCGATGATTGTAACTTCGATGCCTTCGGATATTTTCGCATGTTTACGATGTTTATCCGGAATGCTAATCTTGCCTTGAGAATCGAACTTGACTGGATGAGCGGTACGTGCGATGTCTCTTATTTCTGCCACTTTTTCTTTGTCTGCATCGTCGTCCACCAGTCTCTTTTGAAAGTATTCGCCCCAGTCTTCCGATGTATAGACCGTCAGATATTCACCACTGCCAATGGCAATAATAAACTCACCATCGCCTAGAATGTTTCTATACGATGTTGGAATGGTGATTCTTCCTTTGTCATCCACATTTCGTGAATATTCACCGAAAAACTGAGCCATGTAAAGACCCCTCTTTACTTTATCCGTGCTTGGTCAAATGCGTAAATGGTCGGATTGTATCGCCATTCAAGCGATAATAATCTACATTTATCTACATTTTCCTTCACTTATTTACTATAATACGCCCTAAGAAGCACAAATGCAAGTTTTTTTTAATACATATTCTGTTTATTTTGTTCGGCTTTTACGGCTTGTGGTATGGCCAAAAATCGACCACAATATATGGTGGTCGCTTCAGTTTTCTTATTAAAATAAAACATGATATAATAGGTTGTATTCCAAATAAGAAAGGAACGATAACATGATATATAGAGAGATGGGCAAAACAGGCGTAAAAGTATCCCAACTGGGGTTTGGGTGCATGCGCTTCCCTGTTTTGGACGGAGATAATGCCAAGATTGATGAAGTAAAGGCCACCGAAATGATTGAATATGCGATAGCTGGCGGGGTGAATTACTTTGATACCGCTTTTGTTTACCATACCGCAGGGGCCGGACAAGGTCAGAGCGAATTTTTCACCGGTAAAGCCTTAAAGCCCTACCGCGATCAAGTAAACATCGCCACCAAATTGCCTTCCTGGCTAATAAACACCCCCGCCGACAACATGAAGTATCTGGATATGCAGCTAAAGGCGCTGGATACCGACACCATCGATTTTTACCTGCTGCATGCGCTCGGCCGCGACAGCTATGACAACCTAAAGAAGAACGATATCTTTAAATTTATCGATGAAGCCAAGCGGCTAGGGAAAATAAAGCACATTGGCTTTTCTTTCCATGCGCCATATGATGAATTTGATTACATTATCAACGATTATGATTGGGAGTTTTCACAGATTCAGTATAATATTCTGGATACTGATTATCAGGCCGGTGCGAAAGGCTTGAAGCAAATCGCGGACAAAAACGCGGGCGTCGTCATCATGGAACCGCTTAGGGGCGGCACCTTGACCGATATGGTGAAACCTGCCAGAGATCTTTTGGCGCAACAATCAGAAACCCGTACCATGGCCGATTGGGCGCTGTCCTGGCTGTTTGATCAGCCCAGCATCAGCACGGTCTTAAGCGGTATGAGTACGCTTGAACAAGTCAAAGAGAACATCGAGATTGCCAGTCGAGTTGAAGCGAACAGCCTAAGCCCCGCCGAACGCGAGGCGTTGACCCAAGCTGCGGGCATCGTCAAAGGGTCAATCAAAGTGCCTTGCACCGCTTGCCAATACTGTATGCCTTGCCCGCAAGGCGTCAACATCCCGGATAATTTTTCGCGATATAACTCATACTTCTACTACGATGAGCAATCCGAAGCCCGAGAAACCATCAAGTTCAGCTACTATAATTTCTTCAACGAAGCCGAATGGGCCGAGCAATGCATCAGCTGCGGTATCTGTGAAGAGCATTGTCCTCAGCAGATAAAAATCAGCGAACGGATGCCCGAAGTGGCCGAGCTTTTCAAGAAGTAACCGATATGAATCTTAAGAAGAGTGGGTTTGTTATTCCGGCTGCGGCACTTCGTTTTGTGGCAGTGGCAATAGCACGCTCACTCTTTTTTGATACCCCGCATACCCCGGGCACTTTTCCGCCATATGTTCTTCCATCATCGGAATAGAGATAAACAAAAACATCCCCGTCATCGCCATCGGTGCCAAAATAGTGATCCAGCGCGACATATCCGCGCCCAATTGCATGGTCCATATGCCCCACCAAAACAGCACTTCGCCAAAATAGTTGGGATGACGCGATAGTCTCCAAAGCCCTATCTCGATATGCTCCCCCGGTTTTTTCTCAGCTTTAAAGGCCCGCATCTGCTCATCCGCGGTCACCTGTAGATATACCGCCAAAAGGCACATCGCCACCCCCAAGATACTCAGCACCGAAACCTTGGCTGTACTCTGCACCGTAAAGTAGGCTGGAATCATACACACAAATACAATCAAAGTTGGAAATAGGTTGATACCAAACAGATTGGTCACAAACCACAACTTGGGGTTTTTCTCTTTCAGCATCCCATATCGCCAGTCCTGATGCGAAAGCCCATGCCATCCGGTCAAGAAGTTGGCGGTCAACCGCACGCCCCAAATGAGCAAGACCGACAGCAACATCAACTGCACTGCGCCAAAGCGCCCGGTTTGCAGCATCCACACGCCCGCCATCACCGCCGGTGCCACACTCCAGTATGGGTCATACGTGCTGGCGTTTTTTGCCACCAGTCCCGCCGCCCAAACCACCACCGTGGCCACAACATCCGCCACCAGCATAGGCCAAAATCCCGTCCAAAAGGCCGCCGCTACTTGATAGGCATACACGCCCGCCAAAAAAGCCGCCGCATAAACCCCCGCCAAAAACCAAACACTGCCGTTTTTCTTCATCAACATATTTAATTTGTCCTTAATAAAAAATTATGAATTCGCTTCATTATAAACGAGTAGCTGATGATTTTCAAACCCAAACGTAAAACTGGACAAGCCGGATAAAATCCGATAGACTGAATTTGTTTTTATTCATATTTTATAACTTCAAGGATGGGCTTATGTCAGCGATTAAAATTGGTTTATTCACCTTCTCGGGCACCGGAAACACGGCGCGCATCGCCGATATGCTGAGCGATGCCTTTATAAAGCACGGTGCGGAAGTTACGCAATATAATATCGAGAAGATAGTCTCGAGCGAACCCTTGCCCGATCTTTCGGCTTTTGACTATATCGGCTTGGGCTACCCCATTCACGCGTTTAATGAGCCACCCATTGTCACGCAATTTATCAAGGCTTTGCCAAAATCCATTGGGCAAAAGACCTTTATCTTTAAAAGCGCCGGCGAACCTTTTTTCGCCAACCACGTTTCGTCTCAGCGCATGATTCATCTATTAACTAAAAAAGACTACACGCACGTGTTCGAGCGGCATTTTTTGATGCCCTATAACATCATGTTCCGCTATCCGGATGGATTGGTCAAGCAGATGGTGATTACCGCCGAGAAACTGGCGCACCATATGGCGGGCGCAATTTTGGCCGGACAAACACATATCCAGACGTTTAACATCTTTGCGCGCATCAACGGCATCGTGATGCGGTTTTTTAAAAACTATGGCGTGGCGCTGAACGGCAAATTCTTTTTTATCAATAAAAAATGCACCCATTGCATGCGGTGCGTGCGCGAGTGCCCGGTCGGCAATATCACCTATGACGGCAAGCGCTTTCACTTTGGCTGGCGGTGCATGCTGTGCATGCGTTGCGCCATGCGTTGCCCGGCAGACGCCGTTAAGATGAGCGTGCTAACCCCTTGGGTGCTATATGGCGAATATGACTTTAAGCGGATAATGACCGACCCTGAGATTGACGGGGATTTTGTGAATGACAAAACTCGCGGGTATTTTAGGTTGTTTAGGAAGTATTTTAAGTGGGCGGAGCGGGAGATAGATTAGTCATCTTCCCCCATTCCTATTGTGATGATACCCATACCTTGTTTTTATATACTTATTTATGTAAAATAAGTATATATTTTTAAGGAGGCTATTATGAATTTTAAAGAAGCTGTTGAGAATGCAAGCACCAATTCAGATTTAACACGTTTTGCGAGTGCCTATGTAATCGATTATTCACATTTAAGTTCTGAAGACCTGTTGTTAGCTGTAATCAAGACTGCTCCTCAGTATTATCATGATAATAACGTCCAAGGTGCGCTTGACAATATGGTTTTTAATAAAGACCGTAATATCCGCGTTTTGGGCGACTTGATTCTTAAAACTATACTACTGAACTCAGATGATTTTATTAGCTCACATTCCGACACAGAAAACGATATCTTGCTTTACGAACAAAATGTCATACGCGAGTCAGCGCAAGGCCTTATTACAAAAGACAGTGAAGTAAATAAAAACTACGAATTATTTCAATTTATACTTGAGACTGCTTGGGAGAACAACAACGACATTTCACCTGATGAAAAAAACCTGATTGAAAAGATTAGACGAAGACTAAGCATTACTGACTATGAATATCAAATCATCGAGGCTAGCATCAATAAATACCCTAAAATAAACAATGAAGTCCATACTCGAAAAACTATCGGCAGTGTTAGACTTTATCTTCAAAAACTAGGTTTAATCATTTCAATTCGAGACTCAAGTGGAACAGATTATGATGTTCTCCCCACCGAAATAGCACATACAATTAGAAAGCTGTTAGATATTGAGATTAGAGAGTACGGATACACCGAACTTTTAAAAAGTAAATATGTCCGCAACAAAAACTATTTGTTTCATATTCTAGAAAAAGGAAATGTTCCATTTTCACAGCGCATGAAAACAGAAGAGTTACAAGCTCTTTGTATAAATCGAGTAAACCCAAGCGTTCTATTAGGCGGATATTCACCAAAAGACGGATTAGACATCGCTACGCTCTATTCGTGGTGCCAAGACCTTGAATTAAAAGTGAGCGGCCAAAAGAATGACCTTATACAACGAATCATTGAGCACTATGATGAAATTAGAAAGCGGCCTACTTCGGACAGTCAGGAAGATATGCGAAGTATATACTTTGAGTATTTCGAATTTCTTGCTTCAAGAAACATCAGTGAGTTAAGACATCAGGGTGTTATTGAAAAAGATTTGCAATGTGAAAGGTATTTTGAAGAAGCTACTGACTACATTTTTGAGAAATACTTGAACCATAAACCACTTGTGCTTAAAGGTACTGAGCACCCCGATGGCATTCTATCCTTTAATGACCGATTAATCATGTGGGACAATAAATCGAAGGAAACCCCTGTTAATCTTACGGATCATATGAAACAATTCGAGCGATATATTAGTACTTCTGAAAAGCCTGTTGCCAGTTTTCTTGTTATTGGTCCTTCTTTTACAGCGGACTCAGAAAAATTATGCAAAAAATTCTCCATGAGTAACAATACAACGATTTGTTTAATTACTGCTTCACAGCTAAGAAAGCTTGCACTTCGATGGAAAAACGATAGTCCCTTTCCATTACAAAACTTTAGACAATCGGGATTGTTCGATATGGACGTAGTTATAAGTTAGAATCATTCTTAATTTGTATAAAAAAAAGAACTGCAAGATGTTTTGTAGCAGTTTAATGATAAAGATAAATTCATAATTAAATTGAGAAATATAGGCTGGTTGTTTGCTGCGCTTATCTAATGATTGAATCCATATAGACCTTTAGTAAAACTTATATGTGTTAAATGAATCGAGCTCCGAGTAGCCAAAAATGACGATATCCGAACGTTGAATGATTTCTCTAAGATCTTCTTCCTCGTAATGCCTCAAATCAATAATCGTCGTGGTTTTAAAATGTTGTATTAAGTAAATATTGATGGGTAGCATAAAGGAATCCTTGAAAACGAGTAAATTCAGATCGGTTAGTGCCGCATTATTGGTGACTTTAACTATATCTATATTCGCACCCATATAATGAGCATACCAATTATAGTAGAAGTTTTGGTCGGGTGTTGTTGTCATCTTGTTCGAGAAAAACGGCGTGGTATATATCTCCCCTTCGTACTCAATGGCTATTTCGCTTTCCAAAACAGGGCTTGTGATTTTATAAAAATCATCCCGTTCGCCCACATTAAGCCTTCCCATCAATCTGCCGCGGGAACCACAGAAATCATCAGCGACTTTTGTAATTGTAAAGTCTTCTAATGATAATGGCGCTCCAACACTCGGAAAATCTTTGCGAATCGTATCGATCATATAGACATAGCTATAGTAAGCCCCGATATGATTGTTATGGTGATCTGTTCGAAAATATAATGTTTCTGTTTTGCTTAATTCGCGATAATACTCGACTAGGTTATAGATATTAACATCAGCATCTAGGGCATCCAGAAAAATCTGTTTGTCCTGTATACTATAATCGTTTGCACCCTTTTTATTCATTTCTTCCACGTATAACTCTGCTTTTTTGGGCAATAGGAAAAAGTACAGTTCTGTCCCGTCTTTTTCCTTGTTTAGCTGGTTTAATACAGCCGCTTTGTCTTTTAGGCCTTGAACATTTTGCTCATAAACTGGGCTGACCAGTTGATTATCGATGATGAATACTTCATTGACACTGTTTTTTAGCAACACTTTCTTATCGATAAAGCAGGCGGTTTCTAAAAACATTTCTCGTAAAAAGTAATTACAATCTATAAATCGATCAAACTCATTGATGAACTCTTTTTTGGCAAAACGCCTCAAGGAAAACTCGGGCATGGTTGGCATATCTTTTGCTTCTTTATAAGAATACTTTTCAACATTGATCGTTAGCAACGTACCCGCAAAAACAACAAGCAAAAATAATACGAAAAATAGTGAAGTTATATAATTTTTAATTTTCATACGCTTTCTCCCTGTTAAAATCTAAAATACAAGAACGGATTATAGCTTGCGTTAGACAAAACGGCAACGGACACAAGTAGCATAAGGATGTACACAACTGACATGATATTGGGGTTTACCTTGGTTTTTACTTTTGCCACAATCGGCGTCGATAGCAGTATGGCCAGCACCATGATGACCATATTGTTTTTTAGAATCGGCCAAATGCCCTGGGACGCAAAGACTTGATAATCAATCAAGAACATTTTTTTAAGATATAGCCCAAGCGTTGACATGTCTTCCAGCTTGAAAATCGTCCAACCAACCAAAACAATAATCATGGTGTAGGCATGCCGCAAAAAAGCGGGTGCTTTATCCAGCACCTTTGACAGGATATACTTTTCAATCAGCAGCAACAAACCATAGTACGTCCCCCACAACACAAAGTTCCAACTTGCCCCATGCCATAGCCCTGTCAGCATCCAAACAATCGTAATATTGCGTATATTCTTTATGGTGCTTACTCTATTCCCCCCCAGCGGGATATATACATAGTCTCTAAACCATGTGCTCAGTGAAATATGCCACCTTCTCCAAAAATCCGTGATGCTTTTTGCGATATAAGGATAATTGAAATTCTCCAAAAACTTAAACCCAAACATTCTGGCCAGTCCAATCGCCATATCCGAGTATGCGGAAAAATCGAAGAAAATCTGAAAGGCGAAGAATATCATACCTATCCACGAATCCACAAAACCTAAAGTGTGTATATCGTTTGCAAGGATTATTTCGCACGCATCGCCCATCGCATTGGCAATAACAATTTTCTTGAATAATCCCACAATAAACCGCTTTACGCCTTGATCAAACAGCGCTAAGCTTTCTTGTCGCGCGGTGATTTGGTTCTCTATTGTTTGATATCTCACAATAGGTCCTGCGATTAACTGCGGAAAAAAAGAAATGTACAGCGCTAAATTTAGTATGTTTTTTTGATACTTTGCGTCACCGCGATAAACATCAAATACATAGCTCATCGCTTGGAATGTAAAAAACGATATACCGATAGGTAGCGGAAGCTGCGGGTCTGGCAGACTCAGCCCAAATCGATTCATATTTATAACGAAAAAAGATGCGTATTTGAAAGTGCCTAAGATGATGATGTTGGTAACAATGGCCAATGCCAAAGTATACTTTTTTTTCTTCGTGCCATCATTCTTATTGATTAATAGACCAAATAAATAGTTTAGAAAAATAGAATTGAGCATGAGCAATATGTATATTGGCTCACCCCAAGCATAAAAAAACAGACTGAACGCAAGTAAAATATAATTTCTTAATCTCTTGCCCAGCAGATAGTATAGGATAAGTATTGAAGGAAGAAAAACAAAAATAAAAATATTGCTGCTAAAGACCATCTCCGTCCCCCTCAATTTATGAAACAATGCTATTAAACCATAATCTGCTACCTATTACAAGTTGCTTCACATTT
>JBFLKV010000253.1:0-6606 GCA_040883365.1 Eubacteriales bacterium | reverse complement strand
GTCGATCAGCACCAAAGCGCCCGCTTCCCATTTCAGCGTAAAAATTTCTTTATCCTTCATGTTTAATCACCGTTTTATTTAATCATCTTCTGTGCAGTTTTTTGGCCACCAAAGATTTAAGCTCGGTACTGCGCTTGATACCCGAGAGCATCAGCACGCATGGGATGATAACCACACATACAATCAAAGACCAGTTAGCCTTCACTTGTCCGGTCAAAAAATATCCAACCACGACATCAGTTACCAAGCTCATAATGGCCACATCGGCAAGCACCACTGTCACCAGTCCCCACACACCGTTTTTGGATGAACGGATGACAAAATAGGAGAGCAAAGAGATGATAAGAAGCGGAAGCCCGATAGCCGATGCAATTTTAATCGTCAAGGGCTGTGTGCCAATCAGCACCACAACGCCCACGCCAATAATCAGCGCTGCTAATATGTAATAGATTGTAATCGGTAAAAAACGCCGAATGCGGTCGGTCAAGAATATACCCGAAGCAATCAACCAAACCACCACCATGGCAAAGGTTGTGTATTGCGACCACGAAATGCGCCCGGACGTAATGATGTTTAACACGACCAAATAGATTAAAACCGCGAGGCAATCATAGCTGAACAGCCGAAAAAAAGTGTTCCGCTTCCTGAAAAAAGGATACGCAACGCCGAACCAAACCAGCGCCAACGAGGCCAGCACAATCAATGACCAGTGTAGCCCGCGCGAAGTTAGAACGTCGATAAAAAGGGTGATGATGCTGTAAATTATACATTGAACCGTAAGAATACCGCCGGTGATAATCCGGCGAATCCTCTTCTTCTCGCTGACGGTATTGATTCTATAATCCGGATAATCCGTATTGTCTGTGGGTTCGTATGCACTTTCGTGCAAAACTTCAGTTTTACACAAAGGACATTTTTTATGGTATGCCGACAGCTCTACGCCGCAATTAACACAATAAGGCATAAATGATTCACTCCTTTAGTCGTTGCTTTTTATTTTTACATGCACACCCATCTTCACCAGACGTCGGAATACATGCCGCTCAATTTCGGTCTCCTTGATGTTTCTCGAGAACGTAATATATACTTTCCCGTCGTACCCCGCCATACTGCAAGGGCATTTTTCGCTTTCAGAAGGGGCTAGGACAAAGTTGACGTCCTGTATATGTTTTTTTAGGCTTTCCTCAAACTTCACCACACCCAAGTTAGAGATGGTACCCGCGTACTGCGTGGCGCCCTGTGTGTTGGCCACATAGCGGATTACCAAATTTTTTAAGACCAGCGGCACATGTGTCAAGACCGGATTGGTCGATAGTTCACAGTTCTCAAAAATCATGGCCAGCAAAAAATCTTGGGTGATCTGTTTTTCCATGGCTTCTTTAATCGCCGTCACGATGTCCGGGAACTCTTTGACCTTTCTTGGGTTAACCGGCGCCACCACAAACAGTGAAAAGTTTCGAAGGGTTTTATACGGATACATATTGCGCATATTGACTGGAATCTGCACAGAAACCGCGCGATGGTTTTTTTTCTTGCGAATCGTTTTTACCTGTAGGTGTATCATCGCTTCCATATATAATGCCGCTACCAGCTGTGTGATGGTTGCATCATACTTTCGTGCCGCAACCTTTAAGTCCGCCACCGAAGCCACCCCGGTGATGACCTTGTTTTTTGTTGCGGAGAGCATACGTGTGGGTATTTTAAAAGACTTTAGGCTATTAAACAGACTGCGATCCTTATCAAGATCCGGCTTCGTAGTCTCCGCCGCGACTTTCAAAAAAGCATCCTCGGTTTCCTCGTGGGTTGGGGGTTCCCGATAATCAAATTCCGCTTTTTCCTCTTCGGATATTTTCCCGCGAATCTGGAGATAGCGAAAAGCGAAGTTTTTCAAAAACATCATCGCGCCATATCCATCCGTCAGCACATGAAAAACGTCCAACGAAATGGTGTTTTTAAAAAACTTTGCCTTATAAAGATATCCATTGTTAAACTCAGGGTACATCCGCTCACATGGCGATGCGGTTTCTGGCCAAACCAAAAGCGGTTGGACGTTCTCCTCCAGATAGTGCCAAAACAACCCGCGTTTTATATGCACATTAAAACTGGGAAATCGATTTTTTATGTCATTCAGCGCCCGAGAAAGATCTTCTTCGTCAATCTCTTCATCCAGCGTCAACGCCATCCTGAAAATGGCCGGGTTGGTGCGAGATTCAATCGCCGGATATATTTTTGCAGAGGTATCTAGGCTGTACCATTTTAGCTTATGTTTCAAAGTCTCTTTCCGCCTTCTTTTGTTTCTTCTTCTATATTGACATCTATCGGCTGTGATATGCCCCAATAAAAAACGCCGCGCTTAGTGTACCCTTCCGGATTGGTGGTAAACCCCGCCTTTTCCAAGTCGGGCGCATATGTTTTATCAATCTGACAGGACTGACTCATTTTATACCAAAGCGGCGCTAGGGCTTTGAAGACCCTTTTTAACCCGCGTTTCTTTGGCAGTCCATGGTCGATATGAATAAACTGACCATTTGGCTTTAAAACCCGTTTTATCTCGCCCAAAGCGGCCGGCACATCTGCCACCGAGCATAATACCAACGTTTCAACAACCGTATCAAAATGATTGTCATCAAACGGCAGGCTTAGAATATCCGCATCAACACATCGGCAGGCCGGTATCGGAATTGTTTTTTTCATAGCACGGCTCACTTCTTTATCCGCCATCGTCAACGTGCTTATTTCTTCTCCGCGATAGTACGACAAATTGGCGCCCGTGCCCGCACCGATTTCCAAAACATCGCCTTTTGCCTTGGGTATCAATTGTCGCCTCAAGCGCTTTAGCACCATCGCTTCCAGTGGGAACATAAATAAATCATAAACATTAAACCGATTTTTCATTTTCATGGTTTATTATACCATGCATATATAGCCTTTTTATTAATATTCTTGGTTTTTTAAAGAACAAAAAAGAGCACAAAACAATTGCACTCTTTGTGTGCGTATTCTCTTAAAGAAGCCTATTCGCTCATTTCTTCCAGAATAGAAAGCGTATTTTCACCCCAGCTGTAGTTAGTTAAATACGCACCAGGGAAATGCGCACGATTCTTCGCATCTGTCGAAACAAACGCGTAATAATCACATTCAAACTTTTCTGGAATCACCCGCCTTAGGCCATTGATGCTTTCAATGATGTCCTCGATGCCAAAATCGGCCAAGATGCTTTTCAGCCGCATCGCCACCTTGCGGTATCTGGACAGGGTCAACTCATTAGCCGGCTCATCTTCCCACAAAAAACTAATTGCGTCGCTGGCCGAAAGAAATCCGCCGCGGCGGTCTACAAGCAATGCTAAAAGTTCCTTCGCTTTAACCACCTTAAACGGAATGGCCTGCCCGTTGACAAAAACGTCAAAATATCCAAAAGTTCGAATAAACACGCGCTTTTCATCGTTGACTGCTTCTCGGGAAGTGGCCCCTTGTTCTTGCGCATAATCCGCCTCGCCGATGTCCGAAGAGTAGAAAGCAAACTCACGATTGCCCATCTTCTTGGCCGCGCACAATGCTTGATCCGCCTTTTCATATAGCTCGTCATAGACTTTCGCGTCGGTTGGATATATTGAAATACCGATCGCTGCGGAAAGCGTAACGGTTTCATTCACCTTTTGTGTCAGCGCATTACTCAAGATGCGCATTTGCTCACGCAGCACTTCCTCGGTGGGTATGTCGTGGATGCAAAGCGCAAATTTATCCCCATCCAAACGCGCCGCACTCTCACAACGCATCGCCTGTAAGGTGATCGCAACGCTTTTCAGCATCTTATCCCCAAAGGCATAGCCGTATGTATCGTTAATCTCCTGCAAGCTGTTCATGTCGATCATGACAAAAGCATCCAAGCTTTTATGACCGTCGCTAATTTCGTGGCTACTAATCAGCTCGGTAAAATATTCCTTGAACGCCGCCCGATTCAAAAGACCGGTCAGCGGATCATGTTTGGCTTGATCCATCAACATCAGTTGCGTGTTCTTCTTTTCGTTGATATCGATGATATAGATGAGCACATGTTTATACCCTTGCTTGTTTGGCACCGCATACATATAGGTAATCCCCAACCAACGGTAACCCTGATATCGATCACAGATGGTACGCGAGCGATAATCAAAACTGATTTTCCGTTTGGAAGCAGAAAGACCTCTCATGATTTTTCTAACGTCGTCATACTCTTCCATCACCGGCATATCTTCCGGGTGCGCACGCTGCATCAACTGCTCAACCAAACTATCAAGCGTGATGTCCTCCGCAATCGTTTGAGGCAAAATATCGCCTCTAGAGACCACCCGCTTGCCTGATTCGATATCAAATTCCAGCGCCAATATGGCCCCCGCCGTAATGGAGCGCCTAAACGACGCTTCTTTGTCTAGCGAGGCCAAAAGCTTCGCTTCATTATCCTTCTCCGCCTGTACATCGTCCGCACGTCCAACCACATAGCATATCCCGCTGACATCATCAATCACGCTGGCAAACCGAAGCCGCCACCATCGATAATCACGGCTATAAAAATCCGCCAATATGTCAATCGAATTGCTGCTATGCGTTTCTTGCGCTTTTCTAAACGTCTCCTGTACCAACGCTTTGCTATCGGGATGTACTCGCTTCTCTTCAGATAAACCCTCTAAAAACTTGTCAATGTGGATGTTTTTCAGCACCCCTGCTTCCGTATAGATACTATAGTCCAGCGTATCCGCTTCGGTCTCGTATTCAAAGGTCACCACTTGCTCGCTTTCGCTCAAAATGCGATAGCGTTCGGCCTGCCAATTGCGCTCGTTCCCGTCTTTTGCTAGTGCGGAGATATCCCGCATCGTGATATAGCAGTACGTTTTTTCATCCTTTTTTCGGCTAAGCGTGCCCAGCACATGCAGCCATATCCAAACACCATCTTTGCGCTTAACGCTGATTTTAGACTCGACGGTTTCGCCGGCAATCAGCGAGCTGAAAAGGTCGGCAGGAATTTGGCTAAGCGGATCTTCTTCGGTATTCAATTTAAAATATATCGGTGTTCTTTTCTCAATACGCGCATCCATCTCTTCATTGGTATATCCAAAGATAGCGCATGCCTTATCGCTAAGATAGGTGGGGATAACATCGCCGTTGATTTCAAAGATGCCAACACCCAGCGATATCCCTTCAAGAATACCTTGCAGCATCTGGTTTTCTTTTTCCAACTGCTGGTTATAAAAGGTCTCTTCGTCAATATCCAAAAGCGTGACAATCACCCGGCTTGGCTCCTTCAATCCGTCAAAGAAAAAACGTGCCGAAAGAACGGTCCAATAATAAGCTTCGTCCTTCGCTTGGAAGCGCACCATAATGCCTTCCTTAGTTTGTCCGGTTGACGCCTTTTCAAAAAAAGTTTTTAGCATCGGAAAATCATCCGGGTGAACATCGCTGAACTTGTCAAAGGTTTTCAAGAGTTTTTGCGGGTCGCTTTCGCTCATCTTATACTTAAAAAAAGAATCCGAAGCGGTGAAACCTTGATTGACAAGATCCCATTCCAGAATTGTGATTCCGAATCGATCGTTGTTGTCTTTAGTTCTTGTGTTTTCGGTCAACATATTCCCCCCACACTTGACGGATAGCGAGCGTGTTTTTTTGTCCCAAATCAGAATGGCATCCATTCATTCCACTCTATTTTGCTTAATTATACCATATTTTTGTGATGCGAACCAGATAACGCAACGGTCCAGACACGTGCCGTTTTAATGGAAACATCGATTTTATTCTCTATTTGTCCCTGTTGCTGATGGCCTTATATCTGTTCTATAATGATTTAGTAAGTCATATGAACCAAACCAGACGTTTTACTCACATATTTGAGCATAAATTAAGAGGAATTTATCCATCATTTTCTCTATACTCTAAATCATCACGGAGGTAATCAAGGTGAAATGGCTCGACCAGTTAAACCGCGCAGTAAGCTATATCGAAGAAAATCTGGACGGCGTAATCGACTATGACAAAGCCGCGCAGATTGCGTGTTGCTCCACTTTTCATTTTCGGCGGATGTTTTCATACATCGCCGGTGTTTCATTGTCTGAGTATATCCGACGCAGAAAGATGACCCGCGCCGCTTTTGATCTGCAAAGCTCGAACGCACGTGTGATTGATTTAGCCTTAAAATACGGATACGATTCGCCGACTGCTTTTAATCGCGCATTTAAATCAGTGCACGGGCTCTCCCCGCAAAAAGCAAAAGCTGAGAACACGGTGCTAAAAACCTTTTTGCCCATTACCTTTAAAATTCAGATTAAAGGAGATGTGGATATGAATTACAAAATACTATCCAAACCGGCATTTAACATTGTCGGCGTCAAACGGCACTATGATATGAATATCGAGGAGAACTTTAAGGACATTCCGCTGTTCTGGCAGCAAACATTCAATCAAATCCCACAAATTCTAGCCCAGAATAATCAGGATCCCAAGGCCCTTCTTGGTGTCTCCACCTGTATGAATGGTCAGGATTTTGACTATTATATCGCGGTGGCTTCGGATAAAGCATCCGACAATCACTTTTCTGTCTATACCGTACCCGAATGCACTTGGGCTGTTTTTGAGTGC
>JBFLKV010000252.1:0-7712 GCA_040883365.1 Eubacteriales bacterium | reverse complement strand
TCTCTATTTTGGGACGATTGTGCAAAATCCCCTGATATACGAATTCTACCATAGTTTTCTACTTTTGTACCTGTCCGCTTAAGTTATACTTATACTTTATCCGCTTGTGGGATGCATTTTCCAAGGAAATGGTGAAGATATTCGCGCAGACGCCCAACTCTTTTCTTGTCAACGGGCATTCATCCAACAACCCATGATTGAGCTTTTCTACCACCAACGAATTGATGCGATCGCGCCGCTGCTCGGGTGTTAAGTCCACCGCCGAACGCATCGCCGCTTCCACCGTGTCCGCAATCATCAATATCCCCGCTTCTTTGGTCGTGGGTTTACAAAACGGATAGCGGAACAACTCCTCATCCACCTTCGGGTTTTTCTCTTTTTCCTTATAATAAAAGTTTGGAAGCAGTGCATTCCCATGATGCTGTGAGATAATCTCAATCACATCTTTCGGGATGCCGTCTGCCTTCGTCATACGCACACTAGCCGCCACATGGCCAATGATAATCGCCGCAGATTCAATATTTGAAAGCGAATCATGTGGATTCCCTTCGGATTCGTTTTCGGTAAAATAGAGTGGATTATCCAGCTTACCAATATCATGATACAGCGCGGCAGCACGCACCAAAAGCCCGTTGGCTCCCAATGCTTCCGCGGCACGCTCTGACAGATTCGCCACCATGCTGGAATGATAAAACGTACCCGGTGCTTCATGCATTAATCGCTGTAAAACCTTCCGATTGGTGTTGCATAGCTCCAAAAGCTTTGTCTGTGTCGCCATGCCAAAAATCATTTCCCATAAGGGTAAAAGCCCAATGGCAATGACGCCGTTTAGTGGACAAGAGAAAAAACACCAAAGTGAGCGTAAAATGATATCATGCATATTCATGGAGCGCATTATACCCAATGATATGATGGTGATTGCGCCGACTACGCCTGCTCCAAAAGCGGCTTGTATCACCGATGAACGACGGGATGCATTTTTTAAGAAAAGCGGCACGGCCGAACCGGTGACAATAACCAAAGTTATATGTTCAAAATCCAGTGCGGTCACTTGTCCTTTTTTCCAAATGATGATGGCCGCATAGACCAATGCCAGCGATAGGTTAAACGATAGTGCCACGCGGCGACCCGCCAAAACTGTACACATAATCGAAGCAAAAATAATCACCAAAACTTCAGACTGATACGCTTCGGATAAAGTCATCACAGCGACAACCATCACCATCACCAGTGATAGAATCAATGTGTGCTTAACCCGCTTAAAATATCCGTTTTCAAAAATAGCCATCACGGTATAGAACCCAAAGTAAATCAAAGCTAAGAACACAAACAAACTGATATACAACTGTGCAGTGATCGGCCTTACCGTCGTTAACCCGAGCTCTTCAAGCATGGCGTACTGTGCCTCGGTCACCACTTCACCTTTAACGGTGATATTTTGACCCTGCCTATAGATAACGGGCTCAACTGCATCGCTTGCTTCTTTTTTTAATTGCTCAACGGCTTCGCTGTCCAGCGCAATATAAGATTCTACGTATTGGTCAATCGCCAAATCAGCGAGTTTAAGCACTTCTTCCGAAAAGAAAAAATTGACGGCCAATGTGTTTTTAACGGCGTTTTGATATGCCTTGGTGTCCATCAAAACATCCGTATCAAAATCTTGGCTGCTAAGAATCTGTCCTGTCTTCTGTGCGATATAATCGATATCTTTTGGTTCCAAGGAAGCGATTGAAATTGCCATGCTCTCACTATAATCAATAGTCGCTAAAGAACATACGGTTTTAAAGTCCGATTCATTTAAATAGTCCGTCCAAACAATCTCGGCGGGGTCTAAATTGAGCGCTTCAATTTGGTCGCGCTTGGATGCCTGCTCGTTAAACGCATTGATATAGGTTTCCTCGGCAAAAGCGCGTGCATTTTCCAACCGCGAAAAGAAAAGAGCGATATTTGTCTCGGTCTCTTCACATATGGTTTTCGATTCGGTATAAATCGGCTCAACAGCATCGGCCGCAATATTGCGCAGCTGCTCGGTGGTTACCGTGTCTTCGATATCGCTGGGTGCTGTGATGGTTTCTGTGGCTAACTCCCCCACCATCATATTCTCACGGCTTGGAGAAATAATACCCACGATAATGGCGTACGACAAAACGAGTGTCACGAAAGTCACTGCAAAGCCAATACGCTTGACTTTATGATTGCCAAGACCCTTGGCTATATTTCGAAAAAATTTCTGCTCTGCTTTTTCGGTCAACTATTTTCTCCTCTGCCCGTTGACTTTATCGTATTTTTCATAAGCTTTTATGATGCGCTGTACCAGTCTATGTCGCACAACGTCTTTATGAGAAAAATGTATGATACCGATATCTTCAATGTTCTTTAGCACATTTATGGCGTGCAAAAGCCCAGAGCTCGATTTTTTCGGCAAATCGATTTGAGTGATATCTCCGGTGACGATGACATTGGAGCCTTCGCCAAAACGCGTCAAAAACATCTTCATCTGCTCTTGTGTGGTGTTCTGCGCCTCATCCAAAATGATAAACGCTTCGGTCAGCGTCCGTCCTCGCATATAAGCAAGCGGCGCCACTTCAATTACGCCACTCTCCAAGTGCCTGGCAAATGTATCCGGCCCCAAGAAATCATAAAGCGCATCGTATAGCGGTCGTAAGTAAGGATCCACCTTGTTCTGCAAATCCCCGGGCAGAAAGCCCAGCTTTTCACCGGCCTCAACCGCCGGACGCGTGAGGATAATCCGCTCCACATCCTTGTTTTTAAGCGCCTTAACCGCCATAGCCACCGCAAGATAAGTTTTGCCTGTACCTGCCGGTCCGACACAAAAAACGCATGTCTTTTGCTTGATTTCATCGATGTATTTCTTTTGAGTCAACGTTTTGGCTTTAATCTGCCGACCTTTGTTGGTCACGGCAATCGCGCCTTCCATCAACTCATGAATCGCATCCGCATTGCCTTCTTTAGCCAACTCAACAGCATAGGCAATTTTGGTATCATCTATTTTCTCTTCACGTTTAATCATCTTTAATAGGTTCTCGATCACCGCCTCGCAAATCTTCACATCCGCTTCGGTACCTTTGATACGTAGCGTCGTCTCCTTGGGCGATAATTGCGTATTCGTTTCTTTTTCTATTATCTTTGCGTATTCGTCAAACGTGCCAAACAGTGCCATTAGGTCATCCATTCGGTCAAATTCGATTTCGGCTATATAAAAATTGGCCATTCATACCTCATTTTGTTGATTAATTTAAACATATCATATCACAAGCCAAGCGCTTTTGGCTATCGGAAACAGCGGGTCCAAACCTTAAAAAAAGCCTCATTTTCATAAGGCTTTTAAGCACTTTTTTATAGAATATATCGGTGCAAATCCATATCTTTAAGGTTCCCATTCATATGGTTTTTGACGTACTCCGCATTAATCACCACATCCACATCTGTATCCACTTCGCCTGCGTTAAAGCTGATGTCATCCAACAGATTTTCCAAAATGGTATGCAGCCGTCTTGCGCCAATATTCTCGGTGGTATCGTTCACCAGCTCTGCGTATTTAGCAATCGCATCAATCGCGTCATCCTCGAACGTCAGGTTGACGCCCTCGGTTGCTAAAAGCGCATGATATTGCTTGATAATCGCGTTCTGGGGCTGAGTCAGTATCTGCTTAAAATCCTCCGCCTTCAGCGGTTTTAACTCCACCTTGATTGGAAAACGCCCTTGCAGTTCGGGTATCAGGTCGGTAATCTTGGCGACATGAAATGCGCCAGCCGCAATAAACAGCATAAAATCGGTTTTGACCGGCCCGTATTTGGTGACTACGGTGGACCCTTCCACGATGGGTAAAATATCCCGTTGAACTCCATCTCGGCTCACATCCGGTCCTTGCGAACGAGACTTACCCGCAATTTTATCAATTTCATCCAAAAAGATAATGCCGTCCTGTTCGGCGCGCTCGATGGCCGTTGAGGTCACTTCATCCATATCAATCAGTTTATCCGCTTCCTCGGCTTCTAAAATTTTTCGTGCCTCGGCCACCGTCACTTTTCGCTTTTTAGTCTTCTTGGGCAGCATATCCCCCATCAACTCTGAGATATTGATACCCCCACCCATACCGGCAATTTCGATACCGATGCCGCCTGTGTCCGTCACTTCAATCTCAATCAGTTGATTCTCTAAAAGCCCGCCTTCAAAATCCTGCATCATCTGCTCACGCTTGGTCAACCGCTCTTTTTTCTCTTCTTCGGTTTCTGCCGGCTGGCTGGGCGTTTGTAGCTGCGGTTGGTTCATAAAGGCCATAAACGGATTAGGTTGCGCTTTGCCCTTGCGATACTCAGGCGCAATGATATCCAAAATGCGTTTTTCAGCCAAATCTTTGGCTTTGTCCTTGATGCTCTCAAATCGATCGGCCTTAACGATACGGATACTGGCTTCCACCAAATCACGTACCATGCTCTCCACGTCGCGCCCCACATACCCCACCTCGGTGTACTTTGTGGCTTCCACCTTAATAAAAGGTGCGTTCATCAACTTGGAAAGCCGTCTGGCAATTTCGGTTTTGCCAACACCAGTCGGACCAATCATGATGATATTCTTAGGGGTTATTTCCTCTTGCAGTTCGGGCGACAAACGGCTGCGTCGATAGCGGTTCCTCAGCGCAATAGCGACGGCTCGCTTGGCGTCGTCCTGTCCGATAATATATTTATCCAGTTGTTTAACTATTTCTTTAGGTGTAAATTCTGACATGCTAAACCTCTTCCAATGTAATATGATCGTTGGTGTAGATGCATATGTCTCCGGCTATTTCCAACGATTTTCTGGCAATCTCGGCCGCTGAAAGTTCGGTGTTGGCCGCCAGTGCCTTGGCTGCCGCTCTGGCGTATTCTCCGCCCGAGCCAATCGCCGCGATATTGTCATCCGGGTCAATCACCTCGCCAGTGCCCGAGATGATTAGTAAATCCTCTTTGTCTGCCGCTATCAGCATCGCTTCCAGCTTACGCAAGATTTTATCACTGCGCCATTCCTGCACCAGCTCAACTGCCGCGCGTTTTAAACTGCCGCTGTATTGTTCCAGTTTGGCTTCGAACATCTCGGATAGCGTAAACGCATCTGCCACCGAGCCCGCAAAGCCCATCACCACTTTATCATCAAATAATCGACGCACCTTGACCGCGCCGTGCTTCATCACTGTATTTTGTCCAAAAGTAACCTGCCCATCTCCTGCGATGGCGCATTTACCATTCTTTCTCACTGCGATTATTGTTGTGCCTTTAAACATCCTTGGCCTCCCATAGTGCATTTCTTCGCTTTATATCTTCTAAATAGGCAATCGCCCGCTCGGCAATCGCTCCGTTACGCAACTTCTTTTGTTTTATTCTGGTTTCTAATGATTTAATTATAGCAAAGTTGATATTCATTGGTTGAAAATTATCTGTTAACGATTGGGAAACATGCATGGCCAATGCCCCGATTGCGCTGGTGTTGTCCAGCGGTTCAATGTCTATATCAAGTACATCTGCCGCCGCGTAAAGACCAGCCAGAAGCCCGGAAGCTGTCGATTCCACATACCCTTCCACGCCGGTAATTTGACCAGCAAAATAAATATCAGCATTGTTTTTCATCTGATACCGGTTATTCAACACAGAGGGTGCATTGATAAACGTATTACGGTGCATCACGCCCAGCCGAACAAACTCGGCCTTTTCAAGTCCTGGAATCATCCCAAATACGCGTTTTTGTTCACCGTGTTTTAAGTTGGTCTGAAAACCAACCAGATTAAACAGGCTGCCTTTCTTATTTTCTTTTCTTAATTGAACCACGGCATAAGGCTTTTTGCCAGATCGCTCGTCCATTAGACCGACCGGTTTGAGTGGACCATAACGCAGCGTATCCACGCCTCTTTTGGCCATGACCTCTACAGGCATGCAACCTTCAAATACTTTCAGCGTTTCAAATTCTTTTAGTGCCGCTGTTTCCGCCGAGATTAACGCTTGATAAAACGCGTCATATTCCTCTCTATTCATGGGGCAATTCAAATAATCATCGCCGCCCTTATCATAGCGCGATTGATAAAATGCAACATCCATATTGATGCTCTCTTTTGTCACAATCGGTGCGGCCGCATCGTAAAAGCTCAAATACTGCTGCCCCAGCATTTCCTCAATGCTTTTTGCCAGCGCATCACTGGTCAAAGGCCCTGTGGCAATGATTACAATACCTTCATCCGGCAACGCCGTCACTTCATCATGCACGACGTCGATCAAAGGATGATTCGTGATGGTATCCGTAATCCGTTCAGAAAAAAGATTTCTGTCTACAGCCAAAGCACCCCCGGCGGGCACACGTGTCTCGTCGGCTATTTTAATAATGAGTGAATCTAAAAGACGCAGCTCTTCTTTTAATAGACCAACTGCGTTTTCAATATTATTTGCACGTAATGAATTTGAACAGACCAGTTCGGCCATACGGTCGGTGCGGTGCGCTGGGCTTTTTTTGTTCGGCTTCATCTCATAAAGCGTTACCGCAACACCGCGCTTTGCCAATTGGTACGCGGCCTCACATCCGGCGAGGCCTGCACCGATTATACTAACTTTTTTCATCTTTTTTCTTTTTTTCATTAGTCGGACATTCAGGGTTAGCACATTTTTTAATATCTTCGCTCTTTGCCCGCTTTTTTAGCACCATATAAGACCCGCAAGTCTCACATTTGTCTTTAAGCGGCATATCCCAAGAAACAAAGTCGCATTCAGGGAAGCCTTCGCAACCATAGAACGTTTTCTTCGTTTTATTTGACTTTTTCTCTACCACACGTTTGCCACATTTCGGGCAAGGTGCATCGACGTACTTAACAATCTTTTTGGTGTTCTTACATTCCGGATAATTCGGACAAGCCAAAAACTCACCGAATCGTCCTTCTTTTACCACCATATTCGCACCGCATTTTTCACAGATTTCATCCGTTACGACGACGGGAAGCTCAACGCGCTCAATTTTGTCCGCATTGTCCAACAGTTTCTCAAATGGTCCGTAAAATTCCGAGAGCAAATCTTTCCAATCGGTTTTACCGTGTTCAACGCCATCAAGATCATCTTCCATCCCTGCAGTAAACGCAACGTCCACAATGCTGGTGAAATGCTCCTTCATCAATTTTGTCACCACTTCACCAAGGAAGGTGGGCTTTAATACCCGATCCTCTCGCACGACGTATTTTCGATCGATAATGGTCGAAATAATCGGCGAGTAGGTGGACGGACGACCGATTCCCTTTTCTTCCAACGCACGCACCAAAGATGCTTCATTATATCGCGGTGGCGGCTGGGTAAAGTTCTGCTTCGGGTCAACAGACTCGGTTTCGCACTGCTCTCCTACTTTTAGCTTGGGAAGCATGTTGTTCTTATCTTCTTTTTCGCCTTCAAGATAGTTTTTATAAACAGCCAAGAAGCCCTTAAAGCGCAAACGCTGACCGCTGGCTTTAAAAAGGTATCCTGCACAAGAAAGCTCAACCGAAACCGAATCAAACTCGGCGGGTTTCATCTGGGATGCGACAAAACGATTATAGATTAATGAGTATAGCTTATACTGATCGTTGGTCAGTTCGGACTTGACGCGCTCGGGCGTTAGTTCCAAGTACGACGGACGTATCGCTTCATGCGCGTCCTGTGCGCCTGCTTTTTTCTTATATACATTCGGTTTTTCCGGCAGATATTCCT
>JBFLKV010000251.1:0-2948 GCA_040883365.1 Eubacteriales bacterium | reverse complement strand
CATTATGGATGAATCGACAGCTGCGCTTTCAGAAGGTGAAATTGAACGCTTGTTTAAAATCATCAAGCGACTAAAAGATAAAGGTGTTACCGTTATCTATATTTCGCATCGTTTGGACGAGATATTTACGCTGGGTGATTATGTCACCGTTATGCGCGATGGAAAACACATTGAAACTAAACCGATTGCAGACGTGAAGGACCGTAAGGAACTCATTAAAATGATGATCGGTAAATCCATTGTGGAAAGCTATGTACCCAAAGAAATTCAATCGGACGAAGTTTTATTGGAAGCAAAAAACGTCAGCAACCACAAGCTGAAAGATATTTCGTTTTCGGCCAAAAAAGGCGAAATCGTTGGTTTTTATGGGCTGGTAGGTGCCGGCAAAACCGAACTCTCCAGAGCGATATATGGTGCCGATAAATATACCGGCGACATTATCTTAAACGGAGAAAAGTTGGGAGATACCCCCGGCAAGGTGATTAAAGCGGGCATCGCACTGGTGCCGGAGGAACGTCGCACGCAGGGGCTGTTTACACTGCTCACCATCAAGCAAAACATACCGGTGATGAACATGAGCGAAATCACCTCGGGTGGCCTAATCAGCGGCGCAAGAGAAAAAGAAGTCGCCGGTGAATATATCAAGAAACTCAACATCAAGACCGACTCGATGGAAAAAGAAACCGCCAAACTTTCGGGTGGAAATCAGCAAAAAGTGGTGTTCTCCAAATGCCTATTTGCCGATGCAGACCTGCTCATTTTGGACGAGCCGACACGCGGTATTGACGTGGGTGCAAAATTTGAAATTTATACGATTATACGGCAATTGGCACAAGAGGATAAGACCATTATTTTCTTCTCATCCGAGCTGCCGGAAATCTTAAACTCCTGTGATCGTATCTTCTTATTATATGAAGGTGAGATCAAAGCGGAACTTACCAACGGGAGCGATATCGATAGCCAGGATATTATCCACATTGTCACAGGAGGTACGGTCTAGTGGGTCGCAAAAAACAAAACGTAAGCATCTTTAATCGCGGCAAAATGAGCAATGAGTCATTTATCGGTGTCTCCATGCTTGTCGTGCTGGTTGTCCTGTTTGGTTTGGCCAGCATCTTTATCAACAACTACTTTTCGGTACCAACAGCGCTTAACCTGATCGCGAACAACTGGTACATCATCATCTTGGGTATTGGGGTTACTTTTTTGCTCATTACCGGACACTTTGATATGTCGGTTGGCGGTATCATCGCCATGGCGGGGGTGCTTTCTGCATACTTTTGCCAGAGCACAGAAGGGTTTTCGGACCTAGCCACCGGGCTTGGAATGTCCTACGGCGTTAGCATACTGTTGGCGCTAGTCGCTTGTGTGCTGATTGGGCTGATTAACGCATTTTTTATTGCCAAGTTAAAAGTAGCCTCGATCATCGTCACATTGGGTACCATGTCCATTGCGCGCGGTATTGCGCAGGTTGTGGCACTGGGCGCACAGAGAAGTGCGGGCTTGCCAGATATCTATTATGTTATCGGAAATGTATCTTTGCTGGGACCGATTAAAATTGCGGCTGTGATTGCCGGAGTATTGGTTCTGATTGCATTGTTTATTGAGAAAAAAACGGTCTTTGGACGGCGTACTTACTTGATCGGTGCAAACAAAGAAGCAGCACGTCTATCCGGCATCAGCGTAGAACGTCATGTCGGAGTACTCTATGTGATCAGCGCATTACTTGCCGGTATCACAGGTATCTTGTTGGCTTCAGAGACTAAGGCGGCCATATCCTCACGCGGCACTGGGTTTGAATTTAGTGCGCTGGTTGTTACGCTGCTTGGCGGCACCAGTGTGGACGGCGGATTTGGATCCGTTCTCGGTACCGTAATTGGCGCATTGATTTTAGGGGTCGTTTCATCGGCAGCGTTCAGTATGCTGCTGCGCCCCGAATGGCAGTATATATTAAAGGCGGTTGTCACATTCCTAGCCATCCTGGCACAACGCTATATGCTGGATAAACGGAGCAAGTAGCTTTAAGAAAACTGAATGTATCAACGTAACTTACATGTGTTTGAAAGGATGAACAATAATGTCAGCGAATAGTGATGTTAAAGAGATAAAAAAGTTGGATGGTAGAAAAATAATCAAAGAAGTATACGTCTACGTTATATTTCTGATTGTGGTGGTGGTTTTAGGTTTGGTCAAAGGCGATTTATTCCAAAGGGGTAATTTCCTATATCCGGCCAGTATCACCAATCTGCTTAGAATGTCGGTGCCGATCCTCATGATAAGCAGTGCATTTACATTTATATTTATATCAGGAAATATCGACCTTTCGGTCGGAAGTACTTTGAGCTTGACCACGGTGCTTTATGCCATATTGACACTCAATGGGCTAGGGTTTTTCCCAGCATTGCTGGTGACCATATTGGCGGGTTTGGTGCTTGGTGCTATCAACGGACTCCTTGTGATGCGGCTTCGAATCACACCGGTTATCGCCACCTTGATTACCATGAACGCATATCAAGGGATTGCGCGATACTTGGTGCCTGAAGGCATCTCGGCCATTAAAAGCTCGGATGTGGCACAAATGCCAACTTGGATGGGCGATTTTTCGAGAAAAGAAGTATTTATGGGTCTTTCGTGGGCCTTTATCGCAGCCATTATATTGGTTGTCCTCTTGGTTATACTGCAAAAGCGTACGGTGCTCGGTAAATATTTGGCGGCCATCGGCGGCAATCGCACAGCGGCAGAGCTTTCGGGTATCAATGTCATCAAGGTGGTCAGTGGCGTTTACATTCTGCTGGGTGCAGTATCGGCCTTAGCGGGGGTTGCCAGAGCCAGCTATCTTGGCATCGGCGAGCCATACACCGGAATAGGGGTGGAAACCGAAGCCATTATCGCCTGTCTTTTGGGCGGCACGGTGTTCACCGGCGGCGAGGGTTCTATCGTCAAATCTG
>JBFLKV010000250.1:0-4174 GCA_040883365.1 Eubacteriales bacterium | reverse complement strand
CTGGCGGAGATATTTGAGTACGGCGCAGGGCTACAACACGACAGCGAATCGATTGTGTAGGTGAAGAAAAATGATTATTGTAAGATTAGACCGCATCATGGTGGATCGTAAAATGTCTCTCAATACACTCGCCGAGAAAGTTGGCCTTTCCAACGTCAACTTGTCTCTCTTAAAAAACGGCAAGGTGAAGGGCATCCGCTTTAATACGCTATCGGCCATTTGCGAAGCTTTGGAATGTACGCCGGGTGATATTATAGAATATGCTCCCGGACCGCACGATGTCGTAGAATAATAAAAACAAAGAAAGCCCGTTAATCGATAACGGGTTTTCTTGTATCTTAAAAAAGCATATTGTATAATTGAGTCGTATTTCAGCTTATGCATGGCGACTTGAAGATGGTATCTATAATTTTGTAAGAAAATATTAAGCCACAGGTAATATATGATAATTTTCTATTGACACCTCCATTTTGCTTTGTTATACTACTTAACAATATAAAGGTGCTGATGGAGAATTTAAGCGTCGGGAGAATACTTTTAGAGAGCCGGTGGTAGGTGCAAATCGGCAGTAACCCCGAATTGGCAAACTCACTCCGGAACTGCTGTACCGAACATCTCTTCATTATATAAGAGTGACTATTAGATACAGCCGGGTCGTCCCGTTATCGGCGTAGAACGTGTTTGCGTTTGATTTAAGAGGCTTTTTGTTAAAAGCAATTAGAGTGGTACCGCGAGGAAATAATCCCCGTCTCTACATGTATTTGTTGAGATGGGGTTTTTGTTTATCATTACAATAAATAAGAAAAGGAGATCAATGGTGATGAAAAGAAATGTAATTTCGGTATTGGTGGAGAACCACCCGGGTGTTCTCACCCGTATATCCGGACTTTTCAGCCGAAGAGGTTACAACATCAACTCACTCACGGTCAGTTGCACAGAGAACAGCGAACTTTCTCGTATGACCGTACTGTGTACCGGTGACGCTGCAACGGTTGAACAGATCATGAAACAGCTGGAGAAGCAGGAAGTCGTCAAAAAAGTGATGCTGCTAGATGAAGCCAGCGCTTCACTCGGTGATGTGGCACTTGTGAAGATGTATGCTGAAAACGACAAAAGACAACCGGTGATGGATGTGGTCAACACAATCGGCGCAACCATTATCAATATGGGCGAGAAAACCATAACCGTCCAAATAACCGGCTCATACCAGCATGTCGACGAAAGCTTGAAAGCGCTCTATAAGCTGGATGTGGCAGAGGTGGCCAGGACCGGCCTTGTCGGTATTGCCGCTGGAGACGAACGACTCATCGATCACGAATAGTGAATCAAGAGATAGATTATTTATAAAATTTTTATGAGGTGAATAAAATGGCAAAACTCTTTTACGAACAAGATTGTAAACCGGAACTACTCAAAGACAAAAAAATCGCGATTATCGGATACGGATCTCAGGGTCACGCGCATGCGCTCAACCTGCACGAATCAGGTTTCGATGTAACGGTTGGTCTATATGAAGGTTCAAAATCCTGGAGCGCCGCTGAAGGCAAAGGCCTGAAAGTGAAAGTCGCTGCTGATGCTGCCAAAGATGCAGACGTTATCATGATTCTTATCAATGACGAAAAGCAGGTTGCGCTTTATGAAAAGGATATCAAACCCAACCTATCCGCAGGAAACTATCTGGTATTTGCACACGGATTTAACATCCACTTTAACCAGATTCAGCCTGCCGATGATATCAACGTATTTATGGTTGCACCCAAAGGCCCTGGCCACACCGTGCGCTCACAGTTTGAACAAGGCAGAGGTGTTCCGTGTCTGGTTGCAGTTGCTCAAGATCCTTCCGGCAACTCTTTCGATATGGGTCTCGCATACGCATACGGTATTGGTGGTGCCAGAGGCGGCATCCTTGAAACCACTTTCAAAGAAGAGACCGAAACCGACCTCTTTGGCGAACAGGCTGTGCTCTGCGGCGGCGTGACCGAACTGATGAAAGCGGGCTTTGACACTTTGGTGGAAGCCGGTTACCAGCCCGAAAGCGCATACTTCGAGTGTGTCCATGAGATGAAACTCATCGTGGATATGATCAACGAAGGTGGATTTGCCAACATGCGTTACTCCATCTCGGATACCGCTGAATATGGTGACTATATGATCGGACGTCGTATTATCACCGAAGATACGCGTAAGGAAATGAAACAGGTTCTCCTCGAGATCCAAGAAGGTACATTTGCTTCTAATTGGATCAGTGAGAACAAAGCAGGCAGACCTGGTTTCCTCGCTAAGAGAAGAGTGGAAGCGGATCATTTAGTGGAAAAAGTGGGCAAAACTTTAAGGGGTATGATGCCCTGGCTGAAGGATAAAAAATAAGCACCGAAAAGTTTTTACCCGGTACTTGTTTTTTAGGAAAGCGAGGAACAAGTGAAAAAAACAGTTAGAATATTCGACACAACTTTGCGCGACGGAGAACAGGCGCCGGGTTGCAGCATGAATATTTCCGATAAAGTCCGAGTGGCACGCCAATTGGAAAAATTGGGTGTGGATGTCATCGAGGCGGGTTTTGCAATCGCCTCCCCCGGCGATTTTGAATCAGTGCAGGCCGTGGCTGCGGCGGTGGAAAAACCCATCGTCGCCTCATTAGCCCGTGCAGTGAAAGCGGATATCGACCGCGCATGGGAAGCCGTCAAAGGTGCCAAAAAGCCGATGATCCATACGTTTATCGCTACCAGCGACATTCATATGGAACACAAATTAAAGATGACGCGGGAGCAGGTATTGACCCGCACAGCCGAGATGGTGGCCTACGCCAAAAGTCTTAGCGGTTATGTGGAGTTTTCGGCCGAAGATGCCAGTCGTTCAGATTTGTCGTTTTTATGCCAAGTCTTGGAGACAGCTGTGGAAAACGGCGCGGATGTGTTAAACATTCCGGATACGGTCGGCTACAGCACCCCCAGCGAGATGGCGGCATTGATTGCACATATTAAGAAGAATGTAAAAGGCGTTGAAAATGTGATTATTTCGGTGCACTGCCACAACGACTTAGGCTTGGCCGTGGCAAACTCTTTGGCTTCAGTAGCAGAAGGCGCCAGCCAAGTGGAGTGTACCATCAATGGCTTGGGCGAACGCGCAGGCAACGCCAGTTTGGAAGAAATCGTGATGGCACTGACCACGCGAAAGGACTTATTCCAAGCTAAACACAATATTAATACACAACAGATCTACCCCACCAGCCGTATGGTTTCTAGCACCACCGGGCAACCGGTTCAGGTGAACAAAGCCATCGTTGGGGACAATGCCTTTGCGCACGAAGCCGGCATCCACCAGCACGGTGTGTTGGCAAACCGGATGACGTATGAGATAATGACCCCAGAAAGTGTGGGTATTTCGGGCAACAAGATGGTGCTTGGCAAGCACAGCGGCAAGCACGCATTGGCCGATCGTTTATCCAATATGGGCTACCATTTGGGCAAAGAAACCCTGTCCAGTGTGTTTGACGAATTTAAAAAATTATGCGATACCAAAAAGAACGTGGACGATCGCGATCTGGAAGCCTTGGTCAGCGAGGCCACGCATACCGAATCGCAGTTCTACCGTTTGGAACAGTTTGAAACGACCAGCGGTAATATGATTGATTCCTCTGCTGAGGTGGCGTTGTCATTGGACGGCAAAACTAAGTCGGACAAAGCCACGGGCGATGGTCCTGTCGATGCTGCGTTTAAAGCCATCGAACAGATTTCCGGCAAAGCCTTTAAGCTACAAACCTACCGCATCAATGCGGTAACCGAAGGCGAAGACGCGATGGGTATGGTGGACGTGACCATGGAGATTGACGGCCAAGATTATAAAGGCCGCGGTGTCTCTACGGACATCATCGAATCCAGCATCCGAGCATGTTTGGACGCACTGAACAGAGCGAAATAGATGAGGTGAACGTTTTGGCTTCAAAAGAAAAAGTATGGATATTCGATTCTACATTGCGGGACGGCGCACAGGCCAGAGGTATCACGTTTTCCACGCAGGATCGCATCAACATGATGCACCTGTTGGACGATTTTGGGATTGATTACATCGAGGCGGGCAACCCAGCCAGCAACCCCAAAGAGCGCGTGTTCTTTGAACAAGTCAAGCCTTCCGACCTAAAGCACGCTAAGTTGGTGGCGTTTGGTTCCACGCGGCG
>JBFLKV010000006.1:0-3233 GCA_040883365.1 Eubacteriales bacterium | reverse complement strand
TTGCAATCAATCGTGCCTTGATTACACCTTCCAGACCGTTCACCTGTTTGACGATATCCGAGTCTATCTCGGTATCCAGATCAAACACCGTATAGGCTACATTGCCTCTCGATTTATTCACCATCTCATCGATGTTGATACCCTTTTCTCCAAGGATATTGGTAAACTGCCCCACCATGCCTGGCGTGTTTTTATGAATGATGGTCAACCGACAATCGGCCGACGGACTCACCGGGCAACTCGGCAAGTTGACCGAATTGACAATGGATCCATATTCCAGAAAATCATGAAGTTGCTTTGCCGCCATGCGTGCACAGTTCTCCTCGCTCTCCGGCGTCGATGCACCAAGATGCGGAATAGGGATGACGTTATCATATGTGAGCAGTTTATCGTTTGGAAAATCGGTGACATATTTGCCGACCGTTCCGTCCTCCAGCGCCTTATATAGACAATCATAATTCAAAAGACCATTTCTTGCAAAGTTCAAAATCACCACATCTTTTTTCATGCGGGCAAATTCCTCTTTGCCCAAAAAGCCGCGTGTTTTGTCCAACAAAGGTACATGCAACGAAATATAATCAACTTTTGCCAACAACTCTTCCAGCTTGTGTTCTCTAGTCACGTCGCGGCTAAGTCCCCATGCGCTCTCCACCGAAATATACGGGTCATAACCGATTACATCCATCCCAATCGCCGAGGCCGCGTTGGCCACCATCACGCCGATCGCACCAAGACCGATAACGCCCAAGGTCTTGCCTTTCAGCTCCGGCCCCACAAACTGCTTTTTGCCCTTTTCCACCAGCTTAAGCACTTCGTCGCCTTTGCCTTTTAGGCCTTTGGCCCAATCAACTGCAGGCACGATGTTCCGGGATGCCATAAACATACCGCAGAGCACCAACTCTTTAACACCATTCGCATTGGCGCCGGGTGTGTTGAACACCACAATCCCCGCATCGGTGCATTTATCCAGCGGAATATTGTTCACGCCCGCTCCGGCTCTGGCGATTCCCAGTACTTCGGATCCAAATTCTATTTCATGCATACTCGCCGAACGCACCAGCGCTGCATCAAATGGCGTCTGGTCATCACCGATCGCATACTTATCCTCATTCAAATACTCATAAATTGCATTCGATATCGCATTAAACTTTTTAATTCTATACATCTCATCTCATCCCATCTCGCGCCTATTTTACGCGTTTTTCTCAAACTCCTTCATATAATCCACCAACGCCGCGACGCCCTCATATGGCATAGCGTTGTAGATGCTGGCTCGCATACCGCCGGACAACCGATGACCTTTTAAAAATAGCAGGTCGCGCTCTTCCGCGCCCACGATAAAGGCTTTATCCATATCCGCATCCCCGGTAGCAAAGGTGACGTTCATCATGGAGCGATCTTCCTTTTTGACCAATCCATTAAACAAACTGGACGCATCCAGAAAATCATACAACAGTTTTGCTTTCTTTTCATTGGTTGCCTGCATCGCTGCTACACCGCCATTATCTAGTAGCCATTCAAACACCTTGCCCGCCAGATACACCGAGTATGTCGGGGGGGTGTTGAAAAGTGAGCCTTTCTCGGCATGGGTCTTATAGGCCAGCATGGTCGGCAGATTGTCAGGCGCTTTTTCAATCAATTCGTTTTTGATGATGACAATAGTCACTCCCGCTGGGCCAATGTTCTTCTGTGCCCCGGCAAAAATCAAATCATAGTCCGTCACTTCAATCACTTCGGATAGGATATATGAACTCATATCGCTAACCAACGGCAATCCGTTGGTATCCGGCCGCTTAGTGAATCGCGTACCAAAAATCGTATTGTTGCTGGCGATATGTACATAATCCGCATCCTGAGTAAACATATCCTTGGTTAGTTCAGGGATATATGTATATGTCGTATCTTTGGAAGACGCCACCACATTGGCGGTTGCTGTTTTCTCCACTTCCTTAATCGCCCGTGTGGCCCAGATGCCGGTATCCACAAAATGCACCTTGTGATGCTTGGTGATTAGGTTAAGCGGAATCATATGGAACTGAAGCGATGCCCCACCCTGCAGGAAAAGCACGGAGTAACTATCCGGGATACCCATCAGTTCTCGTAAATCGCTTTCCGCTTTTTTGATGATACCCTCAAAAATCTTTCCTCTGTGGCTCATCTCCATCACGTTCATGCCACTATCGGCATAACTTATAAACTCGCTTTGCGCCGCCTTTAATACTTCCAGTGGCAGACAGGCCGGTCCTGCCGAAAAATTGTATACCCGTTTCTCCATGCTACGCGCCTCCTCGCTCGTCAAAAAAAATTATATAAATACCATTTGATATTAATTTCACAATCTTTTCAGTATCGTAACAGACTAAATCGAAAGATGCAACCTTTTTATCATGCTACCTATTATATTTGTTTGTTCCCATTGTGTAAACCAATAAAATGAAATATAATAGCAAATATAATAGGAACATATATTCGTACTGAAAATATGAGCCGATGCATCTTATAGATTTAAGGAAAAGACATGGATTTATTTGAAAACAATATAGCAAACAATGCCCCCTTGGCTGACCGCATGCGCCCAAGAACTTTGGACGAGTTTTTTGGCCAAACCCATATCGTGGGCAAAGGCCGTTTGCTCCGACGCGCCATTGAGGCGGACAAACTGACCTCCTCCATCTTCTACGGCCCGCCGGGCACAGGAAAGACCACGCTGGCCTATATCATCGCAAACACCACCGGCGCGGCTTTTGTCAAGCTAAACGCGGTGACCAGCGGCGTTAAGGACGTCCGTGAAGTGCTGCATGCCGCCGAAGACCGTCTGCGCATGCACCAGCTACCGACATACCTACTCTTGGACGAGTGTCACCGCTGGAACAAGGCGCAAAGCGACAGCATTCTGCCTGCCATCGAAAAGGGTATTATCCGCTTTATCGGCTCCACCACCGAAAACCCGATGATCGCCATGACCAACGCGATTGTCTCAAGGTGTCGATTATTTCAGTTCTTCCCGCTTAAGCCTTCGGATATCAAAAACGTTTTGCTAGCAACAGTTGCCGACACCGAGCGCGGATTTGGCGACCAAAACGTTTCGATTGATGACGATGCGTTTGATCACTGGGTGAACTTATCCAACGGTGACGCCAGAACTGCGCTGAATGCATTGGAGCTGGCGGTGCTGACCACCGAAGCGAACAAAGAAGGCGTCATCCATATCGACCTTGCCACCGCCGAGGAAT
>JBFLKV010000249.1:0-3334 GCA_040883365.1 Eubacteriales bacterium | reverse complement strand
CGGTGATTTTGTGTACCACTACATTGATATACCCTTCGGATATTTATCCAAACGCGATATCGGAGGATCAGGAGACGTTAAAGCGCATGCTTAACACCCACCGCGTCGTTTGTGTGGGTCAGCCTGCGGAAAATGGCAAGATAAAAGAACCCGAAATACCCATGGAAAAGCTGGCTGAGCTGGCCGATTATGTTTTGGTGGAAGCGGATGGCGCCAAGCGAAAACCCTTAAAGGCGCATTTGCCTTTCGAGCCGGGGATTCCAAGCATCGCCAATCAGACAATCTGTGTGGTCGGCGCATCAGGGCTAGAAAAGCCCATCGATGAAGCCGCACATAGACCTGAGCGATTTGCCGAACTGGCCGAAGCGAATTTGGAAGACGGGGCAACACCCGAAAGGGTGGCCATGGTGCTGACCAAAGAGGGGCTGGCAGACCGGGTTTTCATTAACCAAGTGGAGACCAAAAGGGCGAAGGAAAACGCAAAACGACTGGCACAAAAGTTAGAATGGCCAGTCGTAGCAGGAAGCTTATATAACAAAACATTTTATGTAATCAAAGCACAGTAGTTTAGGATTAAACTTGAGACTGTGCTTTTTTTGTGAGCATTTCGGTGCAAAAGATGACGCCTAGCGTACAGAAAATCAGCAGGGCAGGCAACATCATCATGGACGTTTGGGTGATAATAAACCCGATAAGCGGCGGGAATATGGCACTGCCGATATATGCAAAGCCCATCTGATAGCCGATGATGGTTTGGGATTTATCTTTGCCAAAGCGCTTGGGGGTTTCGTGTATCATCGCCGGGAAGATGGGGGAAAGCCCCAGACCGACGAGAATCATTGGTACCACCGAAAAACTGGCGGGCAAAGGGAGAATCATTAGGATGACAGCAAACAGTGCCAGCGCAGCACCACTGCGAATCATAATTTTGTTGGAGACCTTAAATGTGATAAATCCGGAGACAATCCGTCCGGTCATGATGCTGGCATAGTAGAGCGCCACCCAATAAGCTGCTGTATCCACTGCGATGCCTTTGGCCTGCACAAGGTAGCTGCTGCCCCACAAACCCACCGAAATTTCCACAGCACAATAGAAAAGAAACGTCCCCAGCGCAAAAATAAGACCTTTGGTCTGGATGACCGTTTTGTCAAAAAGTTTGTGCTTGGTTTCGCTTTCGTCTATTACTGGGTCTTTTATTGTCACCAGCGCTTTATGCTTTTTCCATACGGGCAACGTCACCAAAAGGATAAGCGCTAACCCGAGTTGGATAAGCGATATGGTGCGGTAGCCGATGCGCCAGGATAATCCGGCCGAAAGCGTGCTGCCGATGATGATTGGACCAAGCGTGGAGCCCACACCCCAAAAGGAATGCAGCCAGTTCATGTGATGCGATTTATAATGCAAAGCAACATAGCTATTTAGCCCGGTATCCACCGCGCCAGCGCCAAGTCCTAAAGGCAGACCCAGAAGCAAAAGCCAGATATATGACGGTGCAAAAGAATAGCCGAGCAGCGCCAAACCCGTCATAAAACAGCTGATGGTGGTCAGCTTACCTGTGCCAAATTTTTTGATGAAATATCCGCTGGAGAAACTGGAAATCACCGTTCCGCAGATGGTGATAAAAACAATCAGCCCTGCCGCATCCAGCGGCATGCCCCAGTCGGCGCGGACGGCGGGCCAAGCGACACCCAAGATGGAATCGGGGAGTCCGAGGCTGATAAAGGCAAGGTAGATAAGGACAAGTAAAACGATGGCAACCATATGATTTTTCCTCTTCTGTCTTTAGATATGTGATATCCATTGTACTGCCAAATCATGGTTTTGCCAAGATGGGAAATCATACATTTATTAATAAAAAATGTTGATTGATTATCTGAAAAAAACAGTAAATATATGATAAACTGATAAAAGCGAAAAACAAAGGAGAAAAGATGATGGCTAAGTATGTTTTATCTTTGGATCAGGGAACGACGAGTTCGCGGGCGATATTGTTTGATGAGAATCAAAACATTATTGAGATGGCGCAAAAGGAGTTTACGCAAATCTACCCGAAAGAAGGCTGGGTGGAACATAACCCGATGGAGATCTATTCATCGCAGGTATCTGTGATGATGGAAGTGATTACGCAGAGCGGAATTGACATCAAAGACATTGCGGCCATCGGCATCGCCAATCAGCGAGAAACGACGATTCTTTGGGATAAAACCACGGGGCGGCCGATATACAACGCCATTGTCTGGCAGTGCCGAAGAACCGCCGAGATTGTGGACGGTTTAAAAGCCCAGGGGCTGGAAGCACATATCCGAAAAACCACAGGACTGGTACCGGATGCTTACTTTTCGGCCACCAAGATAAAATGGATACTCGACCAGGTGGAGGGCGCTCGCGAGCGCGCTAAAAAGGGTGAAATACTATTCGGCACAGTGGATACCTGGTTGATTTGGAAACTGACGGGCGGCAAGAAGCATATCACCGATTATACCAATGCGTCGCGTACTATGATTTATAATATCAAAGATTTGGATTGGGACGATAAACTGTTAGATGCGCTGGATATTCCGCGTGCTATGCTGCCCGACGTCTGCGGGTGCAGTGAAATCTATGGATATGCGGCGATACAGGACACCCAAATCCCGATTGCCGGGATTGCGGGAGACCAGCAAGCCGCGCTGTTCGGCCAAACATGTTTTAATAAAGGCGAGGCTAAAAACACCTACGGGACGGGATGCTTTCTTTTGATGAATACAGGCGAAACGCCGGTGGAAAGCAAGAACGGGCTGGTCACCACCATTGCGGTCGGTATGGACGGCAAGGTGGAGTACGCGCTGGAGGGCAGTGTGTTTGTGGGTGGCGCCGTGATTCAGTGGCTTCGCGATGAGATGCGCTTTATCACCGAGAGCCGGGACGCCGAGTACTACGCCAGCAAGGTGGAAGACTCGGGCGGTGTCTATCTAGTGCCGGCCTTTACCGGGCTGGGTGCACCGTATTGGGATATGTACGCCAGAGGGTGTATGGTGGGCCTAACCCGCGGCACCAAACGCGAGCATATTATCCGCGCGGCACAGGAATCGATCGCCTATCAGAGCCTAGAGCTGGTTGAAGCGATGGAGAAGGACAGCGGGTTGGTTTTGAGCCAGCTTAACGTGGATGGCGGGGCCAGCCGCGATGCCTTTTTGATGCAGTTTCAGGCGGATATTTTAAACAAGCCCATTGATCGACCCAAGACGCGCGAGACCACCGCACTGGGCGTAGCTTACCTAGCGGGGTTGGCCACCGGCGTTTGGGAAAGCCGAGAAGAGATTAAAAAAACACGGGTGTGCGATGCCCGATTTGT
>JBFLKV010000248.1:0-3619 GCA_040883365.1 Eubacteriales bacterium | reverse complement strand
GTGTAGTCTTTGGGCCGACCGAACAGCAAACCGCTGATTCGGCTTAGGATGCCTTGCGAGGCGAGATTGCGCACCATATAGCCCACCTGCATGGGCGTGGGTTTATCCTCGCTGGTTTCAAGGAACAGGATTTTTCCGTCAAAGAAATCTGGGCCTGGCCAATAGCGTGTACCGTTTAGGTCATGGTGCAGCACCTCAATGCAACCGCCCCACAGCTGACCCTCGGTTGGGGTTTCGCCAAGCATATAAAGGGGTCCGGTATTGGTATGCATTTCTCCCAACTGCCCTAGCACGCTTTCGTCCGACCAATCCTTATAGCTATGGGTAAACTCGTCATAAGGCTCATAAGTGTAGGGGACGGGGCATTCAAACAGCATGGTTTTAAGGTGGGTCAGCGCTTCATCAGGCAGATAGTCCAATTGTGCGATGCCCGCCATCACCGAAGGGCCATACAGCGCAGGCATACCCCATTGATTGAGCAAAGTGAGAAAAGCGGTGGCGTCCGAAAAACCCATCACGGTTTTGGGGTTGGCCATAATCACTTCTTTATTTAAGTATTCCAATATACGTACCGATTCGTACCCGCCGATGGTGTAAAAAATGGCGTCGATGGTCTCGTCGGCAAAAGCGGCGTTGATGTCCTCCGCCCGTTTTTTGGGGTTAAGATACAAGTCTCGGCTGGACATGGTGGCGGTGGGGAAGGCCACCGGAACAAGCCCAAGAAAATGTATTATATTCTTGACGCCAAGATTATAGATGCCGGGGAACGCCTCGGCTGTGCCCGAAGAAGGAGCGACAACAGCGACGCGGCTACCGGGTTTGATTTTTGGAAGTTTCAGCATTTTTTTCCTCGCTATATTTAATGCGCTCATATTAACATCATGGCTTAACCGTAGTCAAGTGGGGGTAAAGCAAAAAAAGCGCCTGAAGAAAAGAAAGAAAAATTATTCTTTAACTATTGTTTCTTTTGCGTTGGTTTCGTTTATTTGTCTTTATACACCAGAAAAACTATAATGGATTTAAAGAAAGTTTTTTCGTCTCGGGAGGACAAGATGCAGGATTATTCTCTTTTTGATATTATCGGTCCGGTGATGATCGGGCCCAGCAGTTCGCACACGGCGGGGGCTAGCAAGATAGGTCATATGGCCGCCCAGATTTTTGACGGACAAATTGCTCAGGTGGATTTTTTTCTGCATGGGTCATTTTATAAAACCGCGAAAGGGCATGGCACGGATAAAGCGCTTTTGGCCGGAATTATGAAGATGGAGCCGGATGATTTACGCATCAAAGATGCTTTTGATATCGCAAAAGAAAATGGGCTGACGTACCGATTCCTTGAGGCGGACTTAGGCGAAGTGCACCCAAACACCGTTAAGATTGAGATGACCGGGAAAGACGGCAAGACCGAAGCCGTCATCGGTTCGTCGATTGGTGCGGCGAAAATACTAATTACACAAATCGGGGATACCGAGGTTGAGGTGAACGGGGATTACTGCACACTGATCACCACGCATATCGATAAACCCGGCATGATCGCCAAGGTCAGCGCCGTACTGGCCGAGCATCGCATCAATATCGCGTTTATGAAGGTGTTTCGTCAGAACCGAGGCGATACCGCCAGCCTGATTGTACAGGTGGATGAGTTTTCGGGAGAAGATGTACTCAAAGAGATTGAGCGGATTGACGGCATTCAATCGGTCAAGCTGATTAAAGCGTTGGAGGTCAACTAGAAAAATGGGTCTTACGATTAGAAATGCAAATGATGCATTGGCGATATGTGAAAAGAACGGTTGGCGGCTGTTTGAAACCGCGCTGGCTTATGAAGCCGCAAAAGGGGCCAAGAGCAAAGAAGCGGTGTTTAGCCGGATGGAGAAGAACTTTGCTGCTATGCAAGATTCGATTCAAACCGGCCTTAAGGGCATCGAACAAGGCGCCTGCAAGATGTTTCGTGATGACGCCAAACGTTTGATGGCTTACCGTGAAAAGAAGATGACGCTAAGCGGCCAAACCATGACTAAAGCCGCGGCTTACGCGTTGGCCGTGATGGAAGTCAACTGCTCAATGGGGCGCATCGTGGCGGCACCCACTGCAGGGTCGTGTGGGGTTCTGCCCGCGGTGATTCTATCCAGCATGGAGACTTTGCAAAAAGGGAAAACAGAGGGAATCAATGCGCTGCTGACGGCAGGTCTTGTCGGCGTGATCATCGGCAAAAACGCGTCACTTTCGGGCGCGGAAGGCGGTTGCCAAGCCGAAATCGGTTCGGCTGCGGCAATGAGTGCGGCGGCCATCGTGGAGATGGCGGGCGGAACACCCAAGCAGAGTTTTGATGCGGCAGCCATTGCGCTGAAATCCATGTTGGGCTTGGTCTGCGACCCGGTGGCGGGTCTGGTGGAAGTGCCTTGTGCCAAGCGCAACAGCACAGGCGCGGCGATTGCGCTGGTGTCGGCGGACATGGCCTTATCGGGGATACCTTCGGTTATACCGTTTGATGAGGTGGTGACGGCGATGTATAAGGTGGGCAGGGCGATGCCCGGCGCTTTACGAGAAACCGCCGAGGGCGGCGTGGCGGCAACACCGACCGGGCGACGGCTGAAACAGCAGATATTTGGAGAATAAAAAACGGGAAGGCGATTTTGCCCTCCCGTTTTCCGATAAGAAAACTTATCTAAAATGAGTTTATACTATTCGAATGACAAGTCACCCGAAATTGATGATATGTTGTAGAGTGGTCCATCCGAGCTGGTATTGACTCCGCCCGAATAGTCCCCATCAAGCGCGGTATAGTTCAGCTGAATGACGCTGTCATCGGGTAGATCGATATAAATATCACCGCTGGTGGTTTTGATATCGGTGATACAAGGTGCATTACAGGACAAATTGACATCGCCTGAAATGGTTTCAAGCGTCACTTGGCTGCTGCTGTCTAACGAAAGGTCCAGTTTCAAATCACCACTTTTGCTGTTAGCATAAAGCGTATTCGCAACATCGGAATCCAGCAAGATTAGGCCGGACTGCGTTGTCAATGCGATATCCGACGCTTCGATTAGAGACATCGCGATATCACCGGAAACAGATGAGACATCTAACGAAGACAGCGTGTTGGGCAGATCCGCGTGTATGTCGCCGGAGGCACTTTTGATGATGATCTGTCCTTCAAAATCGGAAGGCAAGCCAACCGTCAGGCTGGAACGCCAGAGTTGCATCGATGTAATAGGATAATCGATTTCGATATAGGCGGTGGAACCTTCGACATAGGAAGATAGTTTAACCTGGTTTGCCCGTGGGGTGCCAAGATAATATAACTCGCTGGTCAGAAGCTCGTCCGACTGGGTGAAAAAAACATCCGCATCAAGCGTGGTGATTTTGATGGTATCCACACCGTCTAAAGACACTTCGGCATTATCGATCACTTCGGCACCAACAAAGTCAAAGTCGAAGCCTCCGTTTTTGACCAGATAGCTCCGCATGAGCACGCTGGATGTGATGCCAAAGACTAAAAATATACCCAGACATATTAAAACAATGATTGTAATCGGTTTCTTTTTCATAAGTGACCTCCCTAGTTTCCGCTAAACGCACTGACGTGCAGTTTAAAATACATTTTTATCAGACTGAAAAT
>JBFLKV010000005.1:0-6573 GCA_040883365.1 Eubacteriales bacterium | reverse complement strand
TTTTTGCTTCCAATATTATAACATACGCCAAACAAAAGCGCATGAAAAAAGGCAAGGGCGGTTGCCCCTGCCTTTGTGAATCAATATTTATACTAGTTCAACAACGCGCTTTCAAAACGTTCAATCTGCGCTTCTTGTTCCCACAGGTCATAAGCGTCGGATACTGCTGCGTTCTGTGCTTCGGAAAGCAATTGCGATTCAATAGCAGTCTGAACATCTTCAAAAGGAATCGGGCCAACCGGAGTGATGCTGATGAGCTTCAATACGTGGTAGCCATAAATGGTTTTGATAGGTTCGCTGATTTCTCCGACCTCGGTCAAAGCCATTGCAGCGGTCTCGAATTCGGGCATATAATCACCGCCACCCTCGGTTACAGCGTAGCCTTCGGGATAGTATTCCATACCAGAATCACCGTCGCCGTTTTCTAACTGCTCAGCAATGAGCGTATCAAAGTCTTCGCCGGCCAGTGCACGGTCACGTAACGTTTCAATCTCCGGTAACAGTTGTTCATAAACGGGGTCAAGAATGGCTTTGGCAACTTCTTGGAGTTCTTCGGTTGTTGCCGAGGCGTATGCGCCTGATGCCATAGCGAAAAGGTCAGCGTTTACAAGTTCTGCCTGGGCCAGTAAATGTTTAACATTGTGAATCGGTTTCGAATTATATACTGGAATCGTGCCGGAAGATGTCAGCATATCGAAGATCTCAGGATCTTCTTCGAACAAAGATTGTTGAGTTTCAAGCTGTGTGTCGTAGTATTCTTGAACTTCTTGTTCGTCAATAACGATATCTGTGACGAGATATTCTTGAATGTTTAATTGAATCTGGTACTTTTTGACGAGTTCTAAAACGCCTTCAACCGAGGCATCTTCAATGCCAAAATAACTGCGCAAGGTACTGGCCACTTCTTCGGCCACTTCTTCATCAGTCATGCTGATTCCAGCTTGCAAGTTTTGCTCCAACAGACTGGTTTCGATTTGAGAGGCATAATAATCATAATAGCTTTTGGCGCTACCTTCCATCTCGACCAATTCATCTTCGGTGAACACATCCAGCCCCAATTCGGTAGCCTTCTGTGCAGCGATTTTCTCGTTGATTAGACTATCCAAAACGTATGTTGCAGCGTCCTTATACTCTTCTGCATTCTCTTCGTAGAAGTAGTACTCAGCGTCGCCAAAGTATTGGTAACCTTGGGATCTTAGAGAACTATAAACCTCGCTCTTTAAGATATCCTCTCCGTTAACAGTTGCAACAACCTGTGCTGCATCTAAATCTTCGTCTTTGCTGATCAGCGAACAAGCGCTAACCGACAAGACAAGTGCTATAACCAATACGATGGCCAGCAGTTTTCTCATTTTTACCATTTTCTTTACATTTATTCCTTTCACATTAAATCGTGTTGCTTGTATATGCTAAAACACACCAATTATACTAGAGATATCGATTTTGTGCAACGCATGATGCGGTTTAATAATGTGAATAATTCTTGAACTGCCCCGGCTTTGGGTATAAATTCCAGGGCGGGGGGCTCGGATGCGAGCAGTTTGACCGATCGTTTATACTCGTTTAGGACACGCATTAATTTTTCAAAATCCACCAAAGTGGTTTCGGCGTACTTTAAGCGGAACACATTATCTCGCTTGGTAATCAGAGCAAACCCAGCAATTTCGCCGAAGGATTTAATCAGCGAAATGGTGATAAGATTCTTAACACTCAAGGGCAAAGGACCAAAGCGATCTTTCAGCTCATCTTGCACCGCTTTTGCGTCGTTTGTGTTTTTTACCGCCGCAATTTTCTTATAGCTCTCCACTTTAACCACGTCATCATCTATATAGGCGGGCGGAATAAACGCGTCCACACCGAGTTCTACGCTACACTCGGGGCGTTCGATATCCACTTCACCTTTAGCCTCGCTAACCGCTTTTTTCATCAACTTACAGTACATATCATATCCCACGCTGGCCATGTGCCCGCTTTGTTCGGGACCTAACAGGTTACCGGCGCCACGGATTTCGAGGTCCTTCATAGCAATCTTAAATCCTGCACCAAATTCGGTGTTTTGATTGATGGCATCAAGCCGTTTTCGTGCAACGTCCGAGATAAAATCGCCTTTAAGATAGGTTAAGTAGCACACGGCTTTGACGTCGCCGCGCCCAATACGCCCTTTTAGCTGATAGAGCTGGGAAAGGCCGAACTTATCCGCCTCATGGACAATCAGTGTATTGCAGGTGGGGATATCCAGGCCGGATTCAACGATGGTAGTGGAAAGCAGAATATCATACTCACCGTTTGTGAACGCCACCATGGTGTTTTCGATGATATGTTCTGAAAGCTGACCGTGCACCGTGGCCACGCGCGCTTCTGGTACGGCACGCGCAATTTCGCCTTGCAAGTAATCCATCTGGTTAATCTGCCGACAAACAAAATAGCATTGTCCGCCACGCTGCATTTCGCGGGAGACAGCACGCGCGACCAACGAGCGACTGTATTCCATAACATAGGTTTTAATCACCTTGCGCTGGAAGGGGGGTGTTTTTAGCATACTCATATCGCGAATACCGATGAGCGACATCTCCATTGTGCGCGGGATGGGGGTGGCCGATAGGGTTAGAACATCGACATGCCGTTTTAAATCTTTGATTTTTTCTTTATGGGTCACACCGAAGTGCTGTTCTTCATCCACCACCAAAAGCCCTAAGTCTTTAAAGACCACACGGGGGGAGAGCAGTGCATGTGTGCCGATGAGAATATCCACATTGCCTTCGGCCAGTGCTTGCAGTGTTTTCTTTTTTTCTTTTTCGGAGACAAAGCGAGAAAGCTGGGCGATTTTCACCGGGAAACCCTTGAAACGTTCGATGAAGTTTTGGTAATGCTGACGAGACAAGAGTGTGGTGGGCACCAGCACGGCCACCTGCTTTTGGTCATACACGGCCTTAAAACACGCACGCATGGCCACTTCGGTTTTTCCAAAGCCAACATCGCCTAACAAAAGCCTGTCCATCACTTTGGGGCTTTCCATGTCTTTTTTTATCTCGGCAATGCAGGTGAGCTGGCCGTCCGTTTCCTGAAAAGGGAAACTGCTTTCAAAGTCTTCCTGCCAAGCACTATCCGGTGAAAAAACAAAACCTTTGTTTTGAGTACGTTCAGAATAAATTTTGACGAGATCGAACGCCAGTGCCTTGACCGAGCGTGCCACCTTGGCTTTGGCACTGTCCCATTCGCGCCCGCCCAACTTGGAGAGCATGGGTGCTTCGCCACCGATGTATTTTTGTACGCGATCGATTTGTTCGGTTGGGATATAAAGCTTATCCCCGTCGCGGTATTCCAGAAGGAAATAGTCGCGCTTTTTGCTCTGCACATCCATAGTAAAGAGCCCCAAGTACCGCCCTTTGCCGTGCAGTTCGTGTACCACGATATCGCCCTCTGCAAGGTCGGTGAACATATCCAGCGTATTGTCTGTGCTGGCGGTGGGCTTGGTTTTTCGCTGAAAGCCAAAAAGGTCGGTTTCGCCGTAGATGATGGTTTTGGTTTCAGGGAATTCAGCGCCGCCTTTCAGCGGATGGGGCAGGACACAATCGGTAGGCAAATGCAATTCTTTTGCGGTTAATACATTTTTTAAAATGCGTGCGTTACGCTCGCTACCAGTATAAAAAATAGGGTTATATCCGTTTTTGATGCGCAAGCCAATATCGTCGGCTGCAGTCTCCAGCTTGCCCATATAACCCGCCGGCGACTTTAAACCGAGGACGATTTCTTTGGCTGACTTGAAGGATGGGCTTTTTTTGGCAGAAGCAAATTCAATCTGGCTGTGACCTTCGGCAAAGGCCAGTATTTGCTCAGGCGCGAATAGGTTATTGATTTGTGCTTCGGTGGCTTCGCCTGCCGTTGTCAGGTTAAGTAGATCATGTTTAAACTCAGAAAAATATGTATCGCCTTCTTTTATCGTCAATTCCAACTGATCATAGACGATAATGGCATCTTTAGCGTAATCCAAGAGCGATTCACCTTGATAGAAAGCGTACAGATATTTCTCGACACCTTCGAAAAGCTTTCCTTCTTCAAGGCGCAGAAAATCATCGGGAAGCGAGGCATCTGTTTGGGCTGCTTTGGCCAATTTGTCTTGGGCACGTGCAAAAGCCGCTTCGTCCGCGGTGAATTCGGTGGCGGTGGAAACGGTGATGCGCTTTTTGGTTTGGGCTAAGGACCGCTGAGTTAGCGGATCAAAGTGTCGAATACTCTCCACTGTGTCGCCAAAAAAATCGATACGATAGGCGGTGTCGCCAGGGACATAGATATCTAAGATGCTGCCACGACGCGCCACTGTGCCTTCGCCTTCCACCAAACTTTCAGGCATATAGCCTAAAGAGACACAGGATTTATATAAGTCCTCAATGGGGTAATCTTTGCCGGTTTCAATGGTAATCAAGTTGGCGGAGAATGTGGATGATGGAATCAGCTTGGGCATCAAGGCATCAAATGAAGTGAAAACAAGCGATACGCTTTGATCCACCAAGCCCTTCATCGCGTCCACACGTTGGTGCTCATCTTCGCGGGATTTTGCATCGAACCGCGCAAACTCCATATCTTTAGGCGGGAAGAGCGCAATGCTATCTAGACTGGTCGCTTCAAAAGCGGCGTGCGCCTGCTTGGCATTTTTGCAGATGTAAATAATCGGCTTTTGCGTTTGCCGACCCAACTGCACCAAAAAAAAGGGCTTGATGCTGTCTGGCACACTGAACAGCGCATATGCTGATACGTCCTTGGCCAGTCCATCGGTCAACGACCGAAAGCCTTTAAGTGCTGCGATATTTTCGAATAGTTTTGTGTACATTTTGATTATTCCAATATTAGCTTTTCGCCTTATCGGCCTTTAGTGTTGTATTTTTGCATGGCGGCTTCGAGACCGTTTTCTACCCATGCCATCGCGGCTTTGCCGGCTTGCTGGTATGCTTCGAATATTTTTGGTTGTTCATCCGGCGTATAGCGCCCCAAAACAAAAGGGATAATGTCGGTGCCCGGTTCGGGTCTGCCGATGCCGACACGAATGCGAGGAAATGCGTCTGTCTTTAAGTGATAGACGACTGACCTTAAACCATTATGGGTGCCCGCACTGCCGCTTTTTCGGATGCGAATGGCCGCAAGGTTAAGGTCTAGGTCATCATAAATGACGAGTATGCGCTCCAAAGGAACATTAAACTTCTTAATAAAGGCCGAAACACATCGGCCGGAGTTGTTCATATAGGTTTGGGGCTTGACTAGCAAAACGCGATTCCCGCTTTCACTTTCTATCTTGGCACAAAGGCCGTGATATCCGGATAGGCTAAAACGCACACCGTTTTCTTCTGCTAGAATATCCAGCACATCAAAACCTGCATTGTGGCGGGTACGCGCGAATCTTGCTTCCGGGTTGCCAAGACCGAAGATATAAAAATCGCTTTTTAGACCGGAGGAAGTGCCTCTGCCCATTTTTTTAAATCGGAATAATTTCCTTTTTCGCATTCAGGAGCCTCGTCGATATTTCCGATCAGATAATCGGTTAGTAGGTAAACTTCAAAACCCAATATGGCGGCGCATAGGTCTTCTTTGACGCTGTTGCCCACCATATAGCACTGCTCGCCCTTAAGCCCTAAATTGGATAGGATTTCGCGGTAGTAGCTTAGGTGCGGCTTGACTGAGCTTGCGTTTTCGTAAGCCGTAATGTATTCGAAATCCTGTTGGTTTAGTCCTGCCCAAGCGATGCGCTTATCGGTCACCTTGCGCGGAAAAACGGGATTCGTGGCCAGAATCAATCGGTAACCTTTTGCTTTTAAGGTTTTAACAACATCCGCAGATATCGGCTCGGTACGGGTAAACGCTTTGAGCGTATCGAAGGGGTGGCCATAGAAAACCGTTAATCTATCCTGTAAATCCGATTCGGAAACCCCCGCCTTTTCCTTGATGAAGCCAAAAAAAGCGGCTTTATTGGTTACGCCCGGATGGGTATCGCTCATCATGTACTGAAATGCCTGATGCAGCAAGGCTTGGCTCACGCCGCCCGGATGTCCATCATCCAACATTTCAACTTTTTGCATATAGCTTTCCATGAAAGCATCCATATCCAGCGGCAGAAGTGTGCCGTCTAGATCGAAGAACACCGTATCTCTTACCATCGTCTTCATCATTCAAATAAAATGCTGACCGGTTGGTCTTCGTAGATACGTTCAATCGCCTGCGCAAATATCTGGGCAACGGATAAGACTTTAATCTTGTCGTTTTCCTTGTCTACCGGCAGTGGGATAGTATCAGTGAAGATAAACTCGGTGATGGGAGATTGCAGAATTTTTTCGGCGGCGTTTTGAGAGAGGACAGGGTGGGTAGCGCAGACATAAATCTTCTTGGCACCAAGCTTGGTTAGTGCTTCGGAGGATTTAACAATGGTGCCTGCTGTATCCACCATATCATCCAGCATAATAACGGTCTTGCCGTTTACGTCACCGATGACATTCATGATTTCAGCCGAGTTGGGTTTTGGGCGTCGTTTGTCGATGATGCCAAGCGGCACCCCGAGTTTACGCGCAAAGTTACGGGTTCGGGTGA
>JBFLKV010000247.1:0-8404 GCA_040883365.1 Eubacteriales bacterium | reverse complement strand
TTTGCTTTTCCCTATTCGATTACAATCGAAGTTCTGCACGCTTGCTGAAACTCTTTAATACCTATAATCGTTGTTTTCAATGAGGATTTATAAGCTGTGTACTCGGAGCCTGTGATATCATTCTCGATTTCGTCTAAACGGTCTACCAAATCTTCATACTTCTCAACAAAAACTTCCGCTTCGTCTGCCTTTTTGTTGTAGAATGCGTTGAGGTCTTCAACGTCTTCAATGTTTGCGGCATCTTGGCCGTATTCGGTCATAAACGCAATCCACTCCTCGGTGACGCTCGACATATCTTTTTCGAAGGCCTCCAGTCCGCTAGCACAGGCGGTTAGTAAGCTCATCACCAAAATTGCAGCAATAATTAATAAAATTGTTTTTTTCATTATTTTTTCCTTTCAATAAAAAGTCATATATAGTATATCATAATACTTGCGTATTTAGCATCCATATTCTTCTTGATTAATATCGCTTTATCTCGATATAATGATACATAAAGTGCTAATATCGCAAAAAGGTTTCGATATTGACACTCTTAATCAATAATTCAGATGCAATTATCTTATCAAAAGTAAAAAAGGGGAAAAAGAGATGAGAAGATTATTAAGCAACATTTGGTTGATCCACGGTTTGGTTCTTCTAGGGCTTTTCGCATTGCTTGGTGTGATTGTGACCGGCAATCTTTATATTCTGCTGGGTATGGCCCTGTCATTTTTGGGCGCACTATGCGGCGCGTTTATTCGCGTCATTGATGCCGCCCGTGAAAAAACCGACCCATTCTAGACCCTGTGAGTAGAACCAAAAACCACTATTTATAGATTTTAAAACAAACGCCGGTTTCGGTGTTTTTTACGGTGACGATATAGCCAAAAAGTTCGGCGGTACGGCGTACCGTGGCCAGCCCGATACCAAAATTCCCATCTGCGCTTTTCTCAAATGCATTAAAGATGCTCGCCATGCGGTCTTCCGCAATATTCGGGCCGTCATTGCTAATGGACAGCCTGTCTTTGTCTAAAGTAAATACGATGCTTTTTTTAGCATAGCGTATAGCGTTGTCCATTAAACACTGCAAGACCACACGCCAGGATTCCCGCTCGCCCAAGAAACTGACCGGCTTTAAGTCCAAAACAATCTTGGCTTTCGCCATGTGTCGATAGCTTTTCACCGTATCCTCAATCAGCAAATCCATACGAATATCATTAAGCGTCCCTCTATTGAGGTCAAGATAGTTAAGCCGTGTCATATTTATCAGTTCAGTTACTTTATGGTTTAATCGCTCACACTCAACTTCCACCACATCGGCCACCTCATCCGGCTCGCTAAGCCCATCCTTTAAAGCCTCGGCGTAAGAGTGCATCACGGCAATCGGCGTTTTTAAGTCATGGCTAACACCCTGGATAATCTCCTGCTTTTGCTTTTCATTCTCCACAATCTTCTCGCGCATCGCTTCCGCGCTTTGCACCAAATCGCCAATTTCGTCTTTTCTCTGCGTCGTCAATTTTGTTTTGTAATAATTGCTCCCAATATTCTTAAGCGCGGTCGACACGTGCTTGGTGTCAATCACCAACCTGAATATCCAAAGCAAAACAATGATATAGCCGCATACAAAGGAAAAGAAGAAAATATGAAGAATCTGCGTGCGTAGATTCCCAAGCATAGCGGTTTTCATCGCGTTATCTGTCAGGATAATGAAAACATCATGATCCTGCACTTCAAAAAAACCCTCATACTTTAGGATCACATAAAAAATTTGTTTGCCTGCAATTTTGTTTGAATAGCGACCGATACGCTCGGTCTGTTGAACTGTTTTGCCGATCAGATATGGAATGGATTCATCATCCACAAAGTCTTTAATATTATCAGAGCTGATGTATGTATGCGCGTCGCTGGCATACTTAATCACCCCAACGCCATTTATCTGCTCAAAGCCATCCACATCGCTGTATTGCGCAATGGCTTTGCCCTCGGTCTCCATCCGCTTGTAGACGATTTCTTCAAAAAGCGATTCGGTACTTTTCGTCACAGCAATAACCACAAGCACGCTTGTGATGATAAAAGCAGCAACAAACACCAATGTGATTTGAACCGAAAGCTTTAAATATTTCATCAGGTCAAACGGTAACCATAACCGTAAATCGTTTCGATATTAAACCGCGGCATTTTTTTACGGATGCGTTTAATAAGATCATCCACCACGCGATCCGAGCCATAGTAGTCCACACCCCATACACTGTTCAAAAGCTGGTCTCGCGTAAACGAAACATTTTTATTGTGTATCAGGTGTATCACCATATCCATCTCTTTGGACGTCAGCGAAATCGGTTGCCCTTTTTGGCTCACCATTCGCTTTTTGGTATCAATACTATACTCGTCATACATAATGACATTTTCGCCCTGCTCATCATAGACGCGCTTGATGATATTATTGATACGAAGCACCAATTCTCGCATAGAAAATGGTTTAGTGATATAATCATCGCTGCCCATCTCAAGGCCCATGACCCGGTCAAGCTCTTTGTCCCGCGCAGACATAAAAACAGCGGGGGCAGTCGTTTTTTCTTTAATCTCTTTGATGAGGTCATATCCATTAAGATCATCGCCAAGCATAATATCCAAAAGCCAAAGATCCGCACCGCTCTCAATATGTTTCATCGCGCTTCTGGCATCCGTGAATGTACGAACCGAATACCCCTCATTTTCCAAGTATTTCTTAATTACATTCAACAGCTTTTTTTCATCATCCACTACATAAATCGTACGCATATTATTATTCTCCTGTTATCAAAATTATTATATCATAAAAAACAAATAAGGATAAACCTTTACATAATTTCTTACATTATTTTCATCTTAGTGCGTTATTTCCCTTGTACAATAAAGAAAAAGTTGGTAATATGAATGAAGGAAGGTGTCAATGATGAAACGTTTTTTGATTTTATTGTTAATCGTCACATTGATTTTTAGCTTTGCAGCACCTGTGGCTTATGCCGATAAGGGTGGCAACGGCAAAGGAAATAGTGACGAAAAATCGAATAATGGAAAAAGTGCAGAAGCCGCTGAAAAAAATGCGGAACGCAAGGCAGCTCGCGAAGAATTGAAGCTTGACTTCGAAGATCGTAAAGCAGAACGAGCCGAACTGCGTGAAATGAAAAAAGATCAGCTGGCAGAACAGCGCGAATTGACAAAAGCCTACAAACAACAACTTCGACAGATGCTTTTGGATATGGAAGGCTTATCCGAAGAGGAACAGGCAGCGATGGCTGAAGACATTGCTATTTTGCAACAACAAATCAGGGATGCTCAGAAATACTCTCTTGAAATCAAAGCAGCGACTAAAGCTGGAATGAGCGAGATTATGCCGGGTGTACGCGCCCAAGGTTTCCCCGAGGAAGAAGAAGTCGAAGAAATTGTTGAGCAAGTACTAGACGAACTTTAATTCATAAAATATATATATAAAATCTCCGCCAAATCCCTCGCGGAGATTTTATCGTTGCTCAAGGATAGTTATGAAAACAATCAGACTGATACTCGTTTTAATGGTGGTCTTATTGATTGCCGGGTGTGCAAGTACATCGTCGGTGGAATTGACCGATGAAGTGATTGCTACTTTCCCAGTCTATGATGAAGCTGAGTTGGCTTCGGCCAGCAACAGTCCGACATCGACCTCAGACTTGGCGGAAAAATTTGAAACGATTGGATTCGTGATGGTCTCCGGTCAGTATACGCGAAACGTCACAGAAGATGACATCACGCTGACCGAAATGTTCGCCTTGGACAAAACCAACTTTATCCGTATTGCCTTTGATGATATGGAGCAAGAAGTTTTCGCTTATAACTATACAACCGATGATTTCACTTATCTTTATTACTTTGATGGTGAATTGATGACAAAAACCAAGATTCATGTTGATACCGGCGCTGTTTTGGAAGACGAAGCAGGCTACGCTGATCTTCTGACAACCGACGCTGAAGCGTTAAAAGTCTACTTTAACGCACTCATCGATGATGCCGGTCTTACAATCTCAGATTTGACATCATAATAAATTAGCTTCCATAATCGAATACTTAATCAATGACCTCTCCTTTTCAATCATTGGTTAAGTATTTTTTTATTACTCTTTGCGTTCTTTTCCCAGCATCAGCACCTTATAGTCGTCACCGCATGTGACGAGGGCAATAAAAAGGTAAAGGCAGATGGACATGCTACCACCAAGCATGATAAGGAAAAACCATATGATGCTCTTTATAACGGAGCGCTCGCGCAAAACAACCCAAATGTAAAACACCAAAAAAGCAGCATAGATATCCAGCATGGTGAATTTGCCCCAGAAAACACTGAGCATCAGGCTACCCTCAGCCGAAAAATCCCGCGCAACGATACCAAAGATAATTAATCCCAGCATCACTAAAAAACCAGCCAAGCTTAAAATCTTAGCCGCTAGAAATAGATTCTTTTTCATTCGGATTCCTTTCTAAACCATGGCACAAAAATATTGACGCGTTTGCTGTATGCTTCAAATCCTGCTTTGTTTTTATTGCGTCTTTCCAGCATCGGTACTCCCGAAACAAAACGAATGAGTAGCGTAATCGTGATGGGACTAATCACCGTCCACCAGGGCGCACCAGCCGCCAATGCCGAGAGGTATACCCCCCACCAAAGCATGGCTTCACCAAAGTAATTCGGATGTCGTGTATACCGCCACAAGCCGGTCTCGATTAGTTTGCCCTTGTTGTCAGGCTGCGAAACAAAGCGTTTGAGCTGAGCGTCTCCCACCGCCTCAAATAAAAATCCAACGGTGAAAACCAAAATGCCGGCCACAAACAGTGCCGGGCGGATGATCTCTGACTGGCTGTTGCCATAGATAAATGCTAAGGAGATGATGACCATCATCAGCGCCTGAAACATAAACAGCTGAAAAAAAGCGCGCAGGCTGAACCACTTGCCCCAATCAGCACGGAATTTGGCATAGCGGTAGTCCTCCGGCTTGCCCACATTGCGTTTAAACACGTGGTACGTCAGTCTTAAACCCCAAAGCGTGACCATGGCGGTCAAAACCAGTGAAACCACACTCAATGTCTGCACAAAGCCAATCCAAGCCAAGAGTACAAAGCCAAAACCCCAACCGACATCGATGAGACCCGCGTTTTTCACGGCTTGCGTAATCGCATACCATATGCAAAAGTACAAAAAAGTAACCGCGATATACGTCCAAATCATGACGCTTCCTCCTTAAGCATATAGGCCACGGCAAATGATCCTGCCCCGGCATTGAGCCCTACTACCGGAGAAATCGGCACAATATAGTCTGGCTTCTTGCCGCAAATCGCCGTCAACCGTTGGCTTAAGTCATCTGTGTCCTCTTTCTTGTCCGAATACACAACGGCATAATTTTGAATCCCGCGCTGCATCGCGTCTTTTTTGAAAGTCGCTACAATCTGATTAATTGCTGCCTTTTGCTTCAACGTTTTTTTGAACACCACCCCATTGCCTTTTCGGTCAATCGAAATCACCGGCTGGAGTTTAATTTTGCTCAAGATAAAGCCCGTCACTTTGGAAATGCGGCCGCCCTTCAGCATGTGGGAAAGATCCCTTACGCTGACATAAATCCGTGTATCCTGCTTACGCTTCTCTAGCTTGGCGACAATATCTTCATGGCTTTCGCCTTTTTCAATCAACCGTGCCGCCTCCATCAGCAGCATTCCTTCGCCGCCCGAATTGGAAATCGAGTTAATCATCGTCATTTTTTTGCCCTGCGCTGCCAACTTTTTAGCCGCCTTTTGGGCATTGTGATACGTGCCGCTCATCTTTTGGGAAACAAAAACACCGATAATCGACGCATAGTGCTCCGAAAGACTAAGTAGCGCTTTTTCCACAGCGCCATAGGAAGGTTGCGCGCTGGTCGGGTTCATTTTATACACATCAATCTGCTGATAGAAGAGTTCGGGAGTCATGGTGAGCTTATCAAGATAGGCCACCGAATCGCAGATGAGATTGACCGGAATTACCGTGACTTGCGCATCATCCAAAAAGGACTGCGGTACATCTGCAATCGAATCGGTAATCAGTCCGATTTCGTGTTTTTTTCGATAAATCAGCGCGTTGGTCAGCTTCATGTCCTCAATCTTTTGGGAGAGGATGGTCTCCTCTTTTGCCAACTCTTGCATCACGCGATGCGGCACATCGGTATGAATATGTATCTGCCGCTTGTTTTTTAGCCCAGTCACCACCAGCGAATCGCCAAGATCGCCAATCATCGATTTTAAAACCTTTGGATTCTTATCACTTTCAATAAAAAACTGGGAGCAATAGCGGTTCTTTTTAACTTCCGTTTCAACGGTGATATTTGTGTGTTGCTCCATCACATTGCTTTCAATGATTTCGGCAGATTCCGCCACTTCGCCTTTGGTGATAAACTCCTGAATCCCCTCTAGGAAAATCAAGAAACCCTTGGCACCGGCGTCCACCACATTGTGCTCCATCAGCACTTTCAGCCGTTCTCGTGTTTGGTCAACAAAAACTCTGGCGCTCTCAATGGACTGCGTCAGCACCTGACCAAAGTCATCAAGATGCAACTTGGACTTAAAATCCTGCGCCCAATCACGCATAACGCTGAGTATGGTCCCCTCTTTGGGAGACGCCACCGCTTCGTAGGCATAGCCGGTGGCCTTCGCCGCGATATCGGCAAACTCGGACAGGCTAATCTCGGCTCTTGCGCCCGATTCAGCCGCAAAGCCGTTTAAAAATTGTGCAAAAATCATGCCCGAATTGCCATAGGCATTTTCGGTTGCGGCTTCCGAGATGGATGACAGCGCTTTGTATAGCTGCTCATCTTTCTTGGCATTTGCAATCACCATTTTCATGGTCAGTGCCAGATTGGTCCCCGTGTCACCGTCTGCCACAGGAAATACATTGATGCTGTTCAGCGCTTTTTCACTGTAAATCAGCTTTTTGGCGCCCGAGATGAAATAATTATATATATTGTTTCCGTTTATCGTTAAAGTACCCATTTATACCCTCACATGTTTTATTTGATATACTTTTTTATAACTCAAGAATAATATTTTTAAACGAATAAATCAAACAATAATTAGTATTATTAACTAAAAATTCATCTAAAAAAACGCGCATTTCTGCGCGCTTTTTCATATCGCAAGTACTATTCGTCTTTTTCTTCGATAATAAAAACCGGTCGTTTTCGGCTGGCATCAAAACTGCGCCAGATATATTCTCCCAAGATACCGATGGAAAGCATCACAATGCCAAACGAGAACAGCATGACGATCATGGTGGCGGCAAATCCGGCAGCCGGTATACCCATGGTGAACTTTTGGATGATGATGATGGCGGAATAAATAATCGCCGCTAGAAAATAGAATATACCAATGGTCATAATCGCCCGTATGGGCGCGTAAGAGAACCCTAAGAACGAGTCAATGAACAGCTTAACCTTCTTGGCCAGGGTCCAACGCGATTTGCCGATTTCGCGCTTTTTGCGCACATAATGCACCATGTCGGTTTTGAACCCGCACCAAAGGATTTGACCCATCAAAGACGTGTTTTTCTCTTCCAGTCGGTTCAAAAGGTCAATCACATCCCGATCAATCAAAAAACAATCAAACCCGCCTTTTGGCATATTCGGCAGTGCCCATTTGCGCATCACGTTATAGTAAGTGTTGGCAAACAGCTTTTGCGTCCAGGGCTCTTCCCGGTCGTCCCGCACCGCCAGCACGGACTTGGCTCCGTTCTCCCATTTTTTCAGCATGGTTAAAATAATCTCGGAAGGTTCCTGCAGATCGGCCGCTTTCATGGTGGCGCAATCACCAGTACAGACCGAAAGCCCGGCCAAAATCGCCGCATGCGACCCAAAGTTTTTGGAGAGCTTAAGCGCAACGATATGGGGGTCAGTTTTTTTCAATTCCAAAATTTCATCATACGAACCGTCCGTGGATCCGTCATCCACCATAACGATTTCATAGTCCATCGTTAGCTTATCTAAAACCACAGCCTTTAAATCCTCATAAAGCGGCTTTAGATTGCGCTGATTAAAATATACTGGAATAACGATTGAAAGTTTCATAGTCTACCCTTTAATCTCTCTTAAGTATTCATCATAATCTCTAATATACTCCTCCGGATCATAACACTCGCTGGCCAAAACCAACAAGACGGAATCCGGCGAAAAATCGTACATATCTTTCCAAACCATCTTAGGCAGATAGATGCCGACATGGGGTTCATCCAAACGATAGGTGGTCACCGTTTCGCCGTCGTTCACATCCACCTTGGACTTGCCCGCTACATTGATGAGCATAAAACAGCTTTTTCGGTTGGCGTGCTGACCGCGCACCACATCCGGATCCGAGCCGTAAATATAGAAAATGCGTTTGATGTCAAACGGCACAT
>JBFLKV010000246.1:0-3460 GCA_040883365.1 Eubacteriales bacterium | reverse complement strand
TTTTTTCATGCCTTGCTTTTTTATCGCTTTCCCAGTGACCTCAGCGATATGCAGAACAAAAATATCAGCCTGTTTGACAATATCCGGTGCCATCCGGTGCATCGTGTTGGCACAGATGATGATAAAATCCGCCCCTGCGGTTTTCAGCGCTTTGGCCCAATGCACCATTTTTTCGGTCAAAGCTTTGAAGTTCCCGGCAGTCTGTAGCGCCTCAACTTCGGCGAAGTTAAACGAATACATTAAAATTTCGGCTGATGCAGTGCCCCCCAATCTTTTCTGTGTTTCTCGATTGATGATTTTGTAATACTGGGTGGTGGACTCAAACGAAAGTCCGCCCAACATGCCTATTTTTTTCAAAGCGTCTCCTTTTCGTGTGTGGGTTCGTGGTTGACGATATATGTCATGCCAGCTGCTTCGGGCTCGGTTAATTCAAAGCCGAATCCTTTGTATAAATCTTGCGTATTTCCTTGTGCAATTAGGCTGACGTCGCAAGTATCCGGCAACTGATGGTCAACGTAGTGCATAATATGGCTCATAATCATTTTGCCGATACCTTGTCTTTGGTTTTCGGGCAGAACGCAGATGTCCACCACCTGGCAGGCTGTCCCACCGTCGCCGACCAATCGTCCCATGCCAATGACGGTTTCGTGATTTTTGACCAGCACTGAATACAAGGTGTTTTTCAGCCCGGCTGCTGCTGCGGCCACCGACTTGGCCAAAAGCCCGCAAGCCACGCGAGTTTCTCGGTACACTTCAATGGGGATCGGTTGTTCCAGAATATGATATTTCATAAGGCTATCCTTTTTTAAATAGGGTTTAATTCATCTTTATTTTATCATATTTTCAAGTGTAATATCAGGGTGATGATATTTGACGTGCTCTTTTCGGCCCCAATGCTGTATAGCGCTTGTCGGACACCATTCATCACATGCAAAGCACATTTCACATGTGTGATGAAAAACCGGTCGGCCATCAATCAATGAGATGTTGCTGGCCGGACAGACCTTAGCGCAAATACCGCATCCGGTACAACTATCGTTTACCACGATGCTTTTATCGGTTAGGGGGATAAGGTCGTAAACACTTAAATCTAATGTCTCCGTTTTTGCTTGCTTACGGAGGGCTGTTATGATTAGAGGAGGCATCAACGAAAAAACGGGTTGCATTAACCATAGGAATAGGCGTTTAAGGGCGGGGAAACGCGTCTTTTTATTGTTTTCAATACGCTTACAGATTCGGCGAATGACGCGACTACTTTTGCTCAAAATTTTTCGGGTATCTTTTTCAATGGGTATTGGAATATGATCATAGTCAAGGTTGTTCATGGGCATGCGCACTGAATAGGCGGCGCGACAATGTCCGCCTGCACCATGTATTGCTTTTTGTAGTATTTGTAATGAGGGTAAAGCGTTAACACTGGGGTATCCGCCACAGGTGCAGACCGCAAAAACAGTGTGTTTCGAAAGTGCAGGGATGCATTGGACAAACTTAAGCACCATCGGCGCAAGTCCAACCGTGCCGGTTAGATAGCAAGGGAAAACGATGCCGATTTGCTCGGCTGAAACAGAGACAACATCAGCGCTCATTGCATCTGGAATAGATATCAAATCTGCATTAATCTGCTTTGCAATGGCTTTTGCAACGGCCAGCGAATTGCCGGTGCCCGAAAAATAGAATATCTTTGTTGTCATGTATTCTCCTTATTTGCTTGAAAGGGCCTATCGCCAGTCATTCATGTTCTGGTTGATAAAGGCAATTTCGTCCTTGTATAATTGCTGATGCCCTTCGTCCCGCATGCGGATAAAGGCCGTGTCTCCTGCACGACATTGTGCATCGAATAAATCGACCAAAGATTGAAGACGCAAGGGGATGTGTTGCAAAGCGGATGTTTTATCCGGGAAGCCATAGGCGTCTAGAAAAGTATCAATCAAACATCGGCGGGTTTGTTGGTCCGCATTTTTATCATAGGGTCGGTATGTGTTGGCGCTAACACAAAAAGTCTCTCGCCCCAGTGGAATAAATCGATAGAGCGCATAGGCGATATCCCAGATGCGCGGGGCAGGGCAGGCCGTGTCAAAGTCGATGATGCCGACGGGTAAACCTTTATCGAAAGTCACATTGTAGGGTGCAAAGTCATTATGGCAAATCACTTGCTTTTCCAGCGGGCCGTCGTAAGATAAAAACCAGATATCATCCGAAGTTTGCTGAAAATCCAAAGTGGCGTCATGAAAGGTGCGCAACATTTTGGCGGCAGCTTTTACTGTTTGTGTCTGTTTTTCTAAGTCATCCGAAAGCGGGTAATCCTCAGCCGTTTCTCCAGCAACAAAACTTAGGCGTTCATGGGTGTCATCGACTAGACCTAAAAAGCGCGGAACAAAGTTAAGCCCCTTGTTTTTAAGATGCTTTAGCAAGCGATGTATGGTATGGCTTTGCGGTTTTAGGTCGCGTATCACGGTATCCGATTTGATAACCACGTCGGAGATGTTACCGTTTTGCGATTTGTCTTGGGTGCTGGGCACGGATATCCTCTTTTCTAAAAAAGCAATATAGATGATTATAGCATAAAATAAAAAAGCCAAACGGCTTTTTTACACGTTCTATGGTTTGTACAAACCTAGTATGTTTTAATGGTGTTGCGTGTCTGCTTGGCGGCATATAATGCTTTGTCCGCGCGCAAAAAGAGTTCGTCGGTACTCAGGTCGGTGGCGTGTACGGCCAGCCCAAAGGATACGGTATGCTGAATCTCTGGGTGATTTGGAATGGATATTTTTTTAACGCTTTGCTGAATGCCTTTGCAAAGAGCGACCGCTTCATCCAGCGTAATATTTTTGAAAAGCAGGCAAAATTCATCGCCGCCGTAGCGGAAGACGGAGCAAGCTTTGCAATGTTTTTTTAGGATATCGGCAAATGTAACCAAATAATAATCGCCGATATGATGGCCGTATTTGTCATTGATATCCTTAAAATGATCGATGTCAGCAATGGCAAATACATAGCGATTGTCTGCTTTGTTCGTTTCCATTTCATCCATAGCATCAAGCAGTGCTTTTCGGCTGAACACGCCCGTCAGTTCGTCTATTTTCAGCCTATGCTCCAGCGCTTGTCTGTGGATTTCCTTTTGCATGCTGGCTTCATTCTTTTTTCGGTTATAGTGAATCTCGGTGAGGCTGACGGCAAAGATGGCAAACAGGATAAATAGTGCGATTGCAAATTCTCCAAGACGCTGGGTGCTTTCAAATATGCTGACCTTGTCTGCGTCCCATGGGATAAAAAGTTCTGAAACAATCATAAGTAGTACACTTAGGCAAGCGGTGATTGTGGTGAGCATTGAGTTGGCGTAGATGGTGGTCAGAATGATGGCAAAGATAAAAAAGACATACGATGCGGCAAAAACGTTATGCGCGATAAAGAGCACCGTTGCCATAAAGACAAAGAGTAGAGAGATACAATATGTTTTTGT
>JBFLKV010000245.1:0-7419 GCA_040883365.1 Eubacteriales bacterium | reverse complement strand
GTTATTATGCTTAGATCTTTGCGCAAAAAAGCCGCGCCTAATGGCGCGGCTCTTCTAATAATAACTATAGTCTTTTTACTTAAAACCCGTTCTGCTTACCCGTAATGCTCTCTATCGCAATCTTTATCACCGCGGTTCTCCCCACCACTTCATCGCCAAAAGAGTATTCCTCCCCTGGGGCGCACCCCTTCATCAGCACATCCAGCCCATATCGTTTGTCTTCAGATGTTGTGATAAACTCAGCCTTGCCCATGCCCACCACCGAGCGGTAGCGCGCGGTAAAGTGGCTGGCCTTTTTCTTCACCACCATCGCATAGTCGGTATATGCTTGAAAGCAGACGATGGGATTCTCGTTTAGTATATCAATCTTTCGGCCCGCATTTGCACCGTGGATATACAGCGCTTCGCCGTCATACCCAAAGTTGACGCACAGCGCGTAGGGTGTGCCGTTATCATTCAGTGCCAAATGCAAAACCTCGGCTTCTTTTAGGATTTGATCAATCTCGCTTCTGTCCGTAATCTCTCGGTCTTTTCTTCTCATAGCGCTCCTTCTGGGATGCTGACGGTCCGCACCGCCGCTCCGACATGGTTTAAATATTTTTGCAAATCATCATAAGATATGATGACGGTGGCGGCGTTGTCATTCGGGTGGAAGGATATGCGCAGGCAGCCCACCATATCTTTGTCCAAAATCGTCATCACCGCTTTTTCTTTATCATTCATCAGCCCAAACGGCCCGACCTGCCCAGGCTTTAAACCCAAATGCTTCAGCAAGCGTTCATCCGAGGCAAAGCTTAAACGGCTGCTACCGATTTCCCCCGCCAAGGCTTTCAGGTCCACCCGCTTGTCCCCACAAACCACCACCAGATAGTGCTGTTTGCCCGAACCGTTGCGCAAAAACAGATTTTTCATATAGACCGCGTCGGTTTTTTCGTCCATGTCGGCGAGGTCTTCCATGGTCATGGCCGGTGGGTGTTCTAAGTATTCATAAGGGATAATAAGTTCATCTAAAAGTGCCAATACTGCGTTTTTCATGCCGTTCTCCTTTATCATAAAAACTATACAAGAAAACGCGGGCGAAGGCAAACAAAAAGCCTTACGGCGCATCGTCCGAAGGCTTTGTTTTTTCTATTTGAATCGGCTATTGACCTAATGTTGTTTCTTTAGCCTTAAGCGCCAGCGCACAATATCCCGAATGGTCTCCGAAAGCGGTCTTGGTGAATAACCCAGCTTCTTCTTGGCCTTTTCGTTGCTGATACGGCAGTTGCTAAACAGCACGTCCACCGAGTACTTGGAGAGCACGGGTTTTTTACCCACAATCGCATAATATATCGGTGCAAAAAACGCCGCCAACTTCACCAGTGCGCGCGAAATCTTGCGCTTCTTCACCGGCTTTCCGGTCACGGCTTCCACGTTCTTCATAAAGTCCTCAAGGCTCGCGATAGACCCGGACAGGATATACCCCTGACCCTTTTCGCCCTTCTTAAAGGCTTTGTAAATGCCGTCTGCCGCGTCGCGCACATCGACAAAGTCATACGCGCCATCAAAGAAGTATTGCAGTTTATCGCTGTTGATATATCCTTCCAGCGCATTGCCGGTATAGGACGTTTTGTAGTCATCCGGCCCAATCACGCCGCTCGGGAACACAATCACCGCATCCAGCCCTTTTTGCACGCCGTTTAAGACTTCCATGGTGGCCAACGCCTTGCTTTTTGCATAATGCCCTTTTAGGGTGGTTACGTCGGTCGGCAATTGCTCGGTCACAAAATCATCTTTGGGTTCATACAGCGCATGCACACTGGAGACATACAAAAGGCGCTTGACGTCTTTTTCCAAACATGCCTGAACCACGTTTTTGGTGCCCCCGGCATTGATATCAAAAATCAGTTTCTTTCGCACGCCCGAAATCTTCACCAGCCCGGCCAGATGAAAAACATAATCGCATCCGGTCACGGCTTTTCGAACGGTCATCATATCACGAATATCGCCGCGTACCACCTCGCTGGCCAAATTCTCAATATAGGAGATATCCTCTCCCTCCATCGCCAAAAATCGTAAATCCCGATGCCCTTTTTCAAATAGATATTTTGCCAGCACATTGCCAATATGACCGCCAGCACCTGTGATCAAAATCATCGTTTTCTCTCCTTTTTCACACAACAAAAATAAAGGTTGGAGCTTTAAGATAAGGAATAAATAATAGCGGGATGCAAAGTGGTTAGAATTGGGTGTCTTAATTGTATGCTTCTATCCCCATAAATACAATGAATGAACGGTTAAAATTCTGTTAAAAGGCACAAAACTATACCCATAATAATGCTTTTTATGCTATCTTAGTAATGCGTATTCACGCGCAAGGGGAAAACACATGGGCTACTACGACCATAAACGCAATGTTGAAAAATATATCGAGATGATGGCGGGTTTCGATAACACCGATTTAATCGAGATGGTATATGATAATCTGCCTGCCGGCAAGCGGCTTTTGGAGCTGGGCATTGGCGCAGGGCAGGATTTAGCCGAACTAAAAAAAGCCTACGATGTGACCGGGTCCGACCAATCAAAGGCCTTTTTGAGTGCTTACCACAAAAAAGACCCCGATCTTCCTTTGCTGCATCTCAATGCTGCGACCCTCAAAACCGAAGAAACCTTTGATTATATTTACTCCAATAAGGTTCTCATCCACTTGACCGACAGCGAGCTTGACGCCTCGTTTAAAAACCAAGCCTTGCGCTTAAATGCAGGTGGGTTGGTTTTTCACACTTTCAATTATGGCCAAGATAAAGCACACCATCACGGATTGCTTTTTAATAACCATACCCCCGAAGACATTATCGCCTTTGCCGAACCATGGTTCACCTTCATCCGAGAAGTTCGATATACCGAAATCGAGCCGGACGATTCGTTCTATATTGTTTTGCAAAAAAAATAGACGCACATTCCTTGATAATCTTGCCCAATATTGGTATACTCTCCCTTATAAATACACATGGAGATTCCTAATTAATGAATAGAAAGCTTAGTAAGGTAATACTGGTCATCGTCATTGCTTTGGTCGCTTATTTACTTGTGACCGGACAACTTGGCGAAGTCATTGATATCCTGCTGGATTCGGACAGCGCAATCACTGAGACGCCTACAGCCAGCGCAAACATCGAAACTGATTCGGACAGCGCCAGCTTAGAGACTGATGTTGCGCCGTCGGATGATATCGACCTGTCGGTTCCCAGCGACTATAGTGCCCCGGTTCTGCCCGATATGGATTTATCGGACAAAGACCTGTTCGAGGATGGCATTGCCATCGTCACCTTGGATTACGGCATCGACGGCGACACCGTCGCTTTTATCGTGGGCGGCAAAAGCTACCATCTTCGCATGCTGGGCATTGACACCCCCGAGGTGGACGAAAATCTACGCCAGCTGGACCCATGGGGCAAAGCCGCGTCCAGCTATACCAAAACGGTTCTGAAAAACGCCAGCCAAATTGTTCTCCAGCTGGACCCGCAAAGCGATACGTTTGATAAATACGGTCGTCTCTTAGGTTGGGTATGGGTCGATGGCGAACTGCATAACTACAATGTTGTCGCCGCCGGTTTGGCCGAAGTGGCCTATCTATACGGTGACTACATCTACACCGATGACCTAAAACGCGCACAGGCCGAGGCACAAGAACAGGGCCTAAAAATTTGGGGCGAAAAAGACCCGAACTATGAATACTAAAAAAGCTTATCCGGCGCCCGCTCATGCGGGTGCTTTTTTTATGCCGAAATATTCGTAACACAACGTTAATTGGTGTTTTTCGCCTTTTTTTGATAGAATAGATACATAAGTATGAAGCTTATATGATGATAATTAATATCATAAAACGGAGGAAACGAATGGAGAAACAAAATCGAATCAAGCGCGTCATCAGCATCTTTTTGCTGGTCCAGATTGCATTTTGGATCATCGCCGCTTTTTTCAATCTATATACCAGCAAGGCACCCACCTTGCAAAAAATATCGGCCACTGCCATGATGTTTATCAATGCGGGCATTTTTTTGGTGCTGATTATTTTGGCCAAAAAGGATAAACCCATGGTTACGGTGATCACTGCAGGCGTTCTTTTGGCCACCATCGCTTTTACCATAGCGGGTGGCATATCCGGTTGGGAATATGCTGTGCTCGTTTTCGCGGCACTCAGTTTGGGCGCGTTGGTATGGGTTCAGATTAAAAAAGCATATTTTTGGGTGCAAGAAAAAATCGGTGAGTTGATTGACCGCGAGACCGAAACGCTGGTTGCGTTACGTGCCGTCTAAATCAATTTTTTAAAACAGTAACTTTAATAACCATATTTGCGGCCTTTAGTAAATATGGTTTTATTTTTATCTATTTTGTCCATTAATATGCCGAAATCCCTAAAGAAAAAGGAGGTTATTTAGATTATGTCTGTCAAGTATTCTTTAAAGAAAATAGTTTGGATATCCATCGCCGTTTCAGCTCTACTCTGCGCCGCCATCTACTTGGTTTCGCTGACCTTGGGGCGTTTTACGTCCACCTTGTTGCCGGACACCGGGGCATCATGGTACTACTGGAAGCTGCCGCGCGCCAGCCTGATGCCCACCATCAGTGTGTGGGTGCTATATGCCGCGCATCAGATTACCGCTTTTGTCATGATCGCCAAAATCAACAAAACACCCATATTAGCCGAAAACGAAGCCGGTAAACTGAACGTCCAGTTCCTTATCATCAACGCTGTTTTTGCGGCACTGCATATCCTGCAAACCGCCTTTTTCTATGATGGCCTTGCACAGCAAGTGCCGGTCATGAGCTCCCAAGGCTCGGTGATTGTGATGCTGGTGTTTATGCTGATTATGCTAAACGGCAAGCGCGGTCTTTTCTTTGGCCAGCGGGTAAAGCTGCCCGCAAATGGCGTTCGCGGTGTTTTTACCGTCCACTCATACTATATCGCTTGGGCTATTATCTACACTTTCTGGTTCCACCCCACCGAAGGTACGGCAGGGCATATCGTCGGGTTCTTCTATCTGTTTTTGCTGATGATGCAAATGTCTCTGGCTAAAACACGATTGCACAACAATATCAATTGGCTGACTTTGCTTGAAACCTACGTGGCGGTTCACGGTGCCTTGGTCGCGGTCGAAGCCAAAAACGGCATGTGGCCCATGTTCCTGTTTGGTTTCCTCATGATGTTTATCGTCACCGGGCAATACGGCATCATCAAGAAAAAAAGCGCCCTGATCGGCGCCTCGGTCGTGTATTTAGTGATGGCATTTTTGGTTTTCAGCGGTGTTTTCGGCAACGACAATACGCTGGCCGATATCCATCAAATCACATGGATACCGATTATCCTTTATGGTTTAGTCTTTGTATTCGCTTGGGTCTTCGCCTTGATTTTTAAGAAGAAAACAAACCAACCCAAAGAAAAAGCGCTTTAAGCTTTTTCTTTGGGACGAATCGCCAAAATATTAAGCGCGGCTAAAATGAAGAGTCCCCAAAAATCAAAGCTATAATAGGTCTGATCCGGGAAGAGCGCCCCTTGCGAGATATTAAACATCAAAACCGACGCGGTGATGATGATGGCGCCAAGGCCTTCTTTCCACCATGCAATGACAACCCCCACAATCATCCCAACGGGGATGAAAAGAATCAGCACCCATTCGTAAGCAGTGGGGTAGGCCGCGCCATAGGAAAACCCTTCGCCGATGGCGAAGATTAAGAAAAACAAACCGACCAGGATGCCGACGACGCGGGCAATCCATTTGATGACATTGCGAAAAGTTTTGTTCTTGATCATCATACTACCTCCAAAGTTGCGCCAAAATATGCACGCGCGATATGCTTATCGCTATAATCGTTACACCCATTATAACTAATCTAGATGATATTACGCAAGGAAGGAAAAGGCCATGTGCGGACGCTATGCTTTTTACGATCCCAAAGAGATCTTTGAAATACGCATGATTTTGGAAGAGATTGCCGATGTGTTTGACGCCAAAACCGCCGAGCGCGTTAAGCAGGGTGAAGTCTTCCCTTCCGAGACCGCCGCTGTTTTAGCACAGAGCGAAAGTGGTTTTCGTCCCTACCCCATGGAATGGGGATACGCCATGAAAAACGCCAGCCGCAGAATCATCAATGCCCGAACCGAGACGATCAGCCAAAAGCCGATGTTTGCGGGTTCGCTTGCGGGTCTTAAGTGCGCGGTGCCGTGCACCGGCTTTTTTGAGTGGCAAAAGGAAGATGGTAAATCGACCAAATACTTAATCACGCTGAAAGACACACCTTTTTTCTACCTCGGCGGGCTCTATCACCGGGTTCGGCTATCTCAAAACCAGTGGACCACACAATTCGTCATCCTGACCACGCCGGCCGACAACCAAATGGCAGCTATCCACAACCGTATGCCGCTGTTGATTCATCCCGAATCGAAGGAAAAATGGCTGACCCAAAAAAATGATATCCCCAGTTTAATAGAAGAAATAAAAAAAACGCCCAGACATCTGATACTAAAAGCGCAATAAAAAAAAGCGGATAACTCCCGCTTATTTTTTATCTTTATATATCTATTAATCCAATGTGAAAATCGGCACATCCGGCATGTTGTTTGAAAGGATTAAAAGCGTTTCGGTGGATCCGAACTGTTGCAGTTTGTTGATTAGCGATTCCAGCTCATTCATACTGCCCACCAGCACCTTGATGGAAAGCGAAACCGAACCGGTCACATGCTCATAGCTGAGTACATTTTTGGATTTTTTCAACACCGCCGTCAGTTTTTCGCGCTGCTCAGGTTCTATTTTCATGTTAATGCGCGCCATCACCGCGCGATTCAGCTTTTTGGCATTGACCACGGCCCGATACCCCGTAATCACTTCATCCTGCTCCATCTTCTTGATGCGTGCGGTCACCGCAGGCGGCGTTAAATGCACCATCTCCGCAATCTGCTTGTTGGATATTCGTGCGTTTTTTTGTAATATAGCGATAATCTCGTGGTCGGTTGTGTCCATCACTTTTCTCAACTTTTCTTAATAATATATTTTATTCTACTGCTTTTTTGCTGATTTTACAATCCGGACGTTCCTAACAGTGTTTCTTGCCTTCGCTTTGGGCCAGCCCAGCCTTGGCATTATGATTGACGAACAAAAAAAACTGCTATATAATCCTAAACGATATAGAATATGAATGGGAAAAGGTGAATGATGAAAAAATTCTTCAAACAAACTATCGATTTCTTAAATAAAGACGTCGCTTTTATTGGTATTTTAGTTGTGGCCTTTTTGGCTTATGGGCTGAATGATTATTTAAATCTGATTTTAGTTGGCGTCATGTTTGCGCTTTTGCTGGCCAACATCACCAACAACCGTCTGTTTTACGCATACTTCGCCTGTATTTTCTTCGAACCCGTTTTGGTGCTCCCTTTTGTGG
>JBFLKV010000244.1:0-3449 GCA_040883365.1 Eubacteriales bacterium | reverse complement strand
TGGTTTGATGCCATCCATATTGATTTTGTTAATCTTGCCTTTGTGCTTTCTATAATCAAAAAAAGCCAGCACCTGAATCAAGAGGCGCAGCCCCTGCCTTTTGGGCGGTCTTGCCATATCAAACCGCTTAAAATCCATATCAGCTGTTGTTTTCATCCCCATCCCCTTTAATCATGAATACACATAGTATAGCATGACATTAAGGAAAATAGGCATGATTATTCTGGGCGATTTATTTTATCCTCGCGCCTTCTTTTTGGCACATGGCAAATATAAATTTATCCCCTTATCGCTCAGCCGAATTTTTTAATTGGAACAAATAAAGAAATGCAGTCTTAGTATAAGCGATCCCTTTCCCAATCGATTGAATATAGGACATGCTGTTCTGTTCCAGTTTTTTCGGAATAAAATACTGGTCTAAGTTTTTGTCTGAAAATTTAAATAATCCGTCTCTCCTATTGATGGCTTGGACCAAAGTATAGTCTTCGTCAAGCGCGGCAATCCCTGCATCCCCATGGCTGTTATTAACCAATAAATACTTCTCCGGTTTTAAATATCGTTTACATGGCTGACAAATAAAGCCCGCATATTGTGAGACTAACAAATCAAACGATTCATCAGGCTCATCAATCGGCTTTGTATAGTCTTGAGGATAAAACTTAATCGTCGTTTTTTCCGCATAGGTGGTTACTTTTTTATTGACTTCCTTTGCAATCCCCGAAGTGTCCTTAAAAAATCGCCGTGCCTTTTTATCCATATCCACATAACACGCATAGGGGATAAAGAATGAAGGTGAGATATGCACAAAGCTGCCCGGGTATAAAACCGACTTTACACCCAGTTCTTTAGAAAAGAATTGATATAGATCAAGTTGCGCGTTGTCTCTATCGACATACCATTCATTATACATTTCCAGCATCATCACTCCCCCTTAGTATCTTGCATTATATCCATATGGATATTCAGCAGGTATTTTGGTGTAGGGCTTTTATTAAAGCTATTTAAAAACCTTAATTCGCTCTTCCATCGGCAAAGAGTCCTTGGCGTCCGGTTGGCTGTTTGGCATACCAAAAGGCATTTGCGCCCAGAGTTTCCAGCTCTTCGAAATATCCCATGTCTCGTGCACTTTTTCCTCGATAACGGAATTGTAGTGTTGCAAGCTTGCGCCATATCCCGCATCTTCCAAGCTCAGCCAAACATTGTATTGCAACATGCCCGAAGACTGTAATGACCATAGTGGGAAATTGTCTTTAGCAGAGCTGAATTGTTCCTGCAATGCCTTGATGGTGTTTTGCTCTTCAAAGAACAAAACGGTGCCATACCCTTTTTGAAATCCGTTCAGCTTTTGCTCGGTGGTCACAAATCGCTCGGCAGACAGCTTTTCTTTTAATCCGATTTTGACGATATCCCAAAGCCTATCATGTGCATCCCCCAGCAGTACCAGCACGCGACCAGTCTGGGAGTTGAATGCGCTGGGGGTATGCTTGACAGCATGCGCCACTTTCTTTACTATCTCGTCATCCTCCAAAACCTTTTCCTTGCTTATATCATAAAATGATCGTCTGTTCTCAACGATTTGATCAAACGTTTTGCTCATGTTGTTCACTTCTTTCTTTAAATATTTAAAATTCTTATTGGTTCTATTCTACTCCTTTCGCACAACATGGAATGTGACCCAAAGCACATAAATGACTGATAATATGTAAATGCGGTAAAAAAACTGCAAATGATCTGTTAATTACGGGATAGACCACTATTTCTTGAGATCATTCGCCAATCTCTGTGCTATATAAAATCAACCCCTCAATCTCTACGTAAATAAAAACAGCACCCGCAGGGTGCTGTTTTTTATTGGTGCGAGGAATGGGAGCACAATGCTTTCGCATTGCCGTGCTCGCGCGCCTGCGCTCACACCGCTTCGCTGCTCGGCTTGCCACTGGCAACCCTCTCTTCGCTCCGCGCCCTCTCAGGGTTCGACTCCCTCCTATCTCTACGCAATTAAAAAAAGCACCTTACAGGTGCTTTTTTTATTTGGTGCGAGGAATGGGAGTCGAACCCACATGGAGGTTAATCCACACGGCCCTCAACCGTGCGCGTCTGCCTATTCCGCCATCCTCGCACAAAGTGTTATCATAAGCATGCCAAAAAATTATATCTTAAACCTTTACTAAATGCAAGCCCAAACTAACCGTAAAAAAGCATCTTCCCTTATCAATCAACAATGGTCACCTCAACCCGCATCACTTCACCGGGATCATCCAGAATATTAAAAATCACGCCGTGTGACCCAACGTACTTATTATCCCCCGATAAACGGAAATAATGGTCATATACCCTCATGTAGTCAAAATCGCCAGAGAGCATATCCCTGCCGCCGTTCGGCTCCACCAGCCGGACGCCGGGTATCAGTTCATCATCATTCACTGCAAATCTGGCCGTGGCATAAAGGCTGTCGAGTACGTTCTCATCAATGTACCAGATCGCAACACCCGGCTCTTCCACATATAGCGAAAGCCCCTGACCATATCCCTCAAAGTCTACGTTTTCGATCAGATAGTAGCCATCCTGCGTGGGGATTTTAATAACATTATAGTTTTCACTGCTTCGGCGCCACAGATAGAATATCCCGTCACTTGTCACCTCTTCCGGCTCAAGCGCCCCAAGTTCAACTAAGCTCCATGCCATCAAGGGCGGTGGCAGGCTGCCGATCTCGCCGTCATAATAATTGTAACTTCCGCCCGCCATCAGCGAATGAAACGCTAACCCTTCAGACGAATAGTCCGTGTCATAAAGATCCGGCAAACCCATACCGTGCCCCATCTCGTGACAAATGGCCCCCATCGTGTTGACGGGTATCTCTGCGTCGATGATTGGGGAAAGCTCGGCAGTCATAATCGCTTGGCTCATGGCGACAGAATCCAACTGGATGCTGCGCTCATAAAACCGTACCTGCGCGGAATAGGTGGTGTTGGGGATGGCCCCGTTCACATATGCATCCTCATATCCTGCAAAAATCAAGATAATATCCAGCTCTTTGCTCTCAACAACACCATCGCCATTCGCGTCATAGTCTGCGTAGTCGATATAGTCATCCGCTTGGATCAATACTTTTTTTATCATCGAATAGATGGTATCCATCACCATGGCGTTATCCGAAGAGCTGTAGAACCGATTAGTAAATTCGGGGTGATTCATATTCATATTTAAACGGATGATGCCATCATTTTTGGTGCCCTGGGTCTCTTTTACGGGCTGGACGGCAATGGTCCCGTGGCTGACTTCCTTAAAATACTGTCTCACACTGCCCGTGCCATAATACCCACTGTCGCCAAAAAAGTACTGGCTCCAAAAATCCGCATCCGTCAGTATCGGTCGGTTATCAAAAGACAGCAAGAAAACAACCGTATTGGCATGCACCACAGGTTCTTTATATGATTTAAGAATAATCG
>JBFLKV010000243.1:0-11719 GCA_040883365.1 Eubacteriales bacterium | reverse complement strand
AGCGCAGCGCCGATTCCGTGTGTGATTGCATTAGCGACTTCTTCACCCAAAGTGAGTTTGATTCTTTTCATTTTTATCGTACTACCTTTTTAAATATTTATAACCGCTCTTGTCCTTAAATAAGAGCCTAACTTATTTTATAAGACAGGCAGTCCTTCGAAGTTTGCTCAAAAGACTGCCCTTTATTTATGTTGATATAATCTACTTTCGACCTGCCGCAGGTTCAAAGTTCATTTCGCGGCCTTTCATCATGACGCCGCGCATGGTTTCTTGAACGGCCGGTGCATGGTACTCGGGCACTTCCACAAACGAAAACTTATCAAATACATCAATTTTGCCAATCTCTGAGCCCTTGACTTTCGTTTCGCCGGCAATGCACCCGACAATATCTCCCGCTGCGATGCGATCCATTTTCCCCATATTGATAAAGAAACGTACCATCCCGCTCTGCGCGCCAGTATTGCCATAAGACTTTTTACTCGCCACTTTTTCTTCCGATGTGACATTCTCGTTTAACATCTGCAATAATGCAATAGCGATATCTTTTGCGTCACAGCCCTCGCTCATTAGGCTTGTCACCAGCGCCACATTTTTCTTGCTTGGTTGCTTGTCCATCGCTAGTTTAATCTCATCAGCCAACTGACGGTTTTTCTCCATATCAGCCTCGGCTGCGGTCGGCATTTTCTTGAAAGGTATTTTCGTTTTGATAAACCGTTCAAGCTGTCTGATTTCGCGCATGCCTTCTTGGCCGGATAGCAAGGTCACCGCTTTACCCGAACGGCCTGCTCGGCCCGTCCGTCCGATGCGATGCACATAATACTCCGTATCTTTCGGAACATCATAGTTGATTACCATTTCTATTCCGTCAACATCAATTCCGCGTGCGGCCACGTCGGTTGCAACCAATACAGAAAAGTTACCCTCGCGATAGTTTTTCATCACGCGGTTACGCACATGCTGATCCATATCACCATGTAATGCGGCGACGGAAATATTGTGTTTCTTCAACCGCTCGGTTAAATTATCCACCATGCGTTTGGTATTGCAAAAAACCAAAGCCATTTGTGGTCGGTAAACAGTGAGCAATCTCATAATCGCTTCTGTTTTTTTGCTTTTATCCACCGAAGTGTGCCACTGATCTATGGCGTTTACCGTAAGACTAGTCTGAGCTGACTTGATAAACACCGCGTCCTTTTGGAATCTTTTCGTCAAGCGCTTAATTTCATTGGACATGGTCGCTGAAAACAGCACAGTCACTCTGTTCTCCGGCGTATCTCCCAAAATGGCTTCCATATCGTTTCTAAAGCCCATGTTCAGCATCTCATCCGCTTCATCCAGAATCGCGAGTTTCAACGCGCCGAGTTTCAGCGTTCTTCGACGCATATGGTCCATCACACGCCCCGGTGTTCCGATAACAATCTGTGCGCCTCTTTTCAGCGCTTTAATCTGAGGCCCTATGGGTGCTCCGCCAAAGACAGCAACGACATTGAGTCCGCGCTTGAATGCTGCAGCTTTACTCAGTTCATTTGCCGCTTGCAATGCCAGTTCTCTTGTGGGGCACAATACCAGCACCTGTACCGCTTTGTTGTTTGCGCTTGCTATATCCACCGCAGGTAGCCCAAACGCCATCGTCTTGCCTGTTCCGGTTTGGGATTGTCCAATCACATCCCGTCCTTCTAAAATAAGCGGAATAGTCTGAGCCTGAATCTGTGTTGGCTCCGTATAATCCATTTTTTCTATCGCCGAATAAACCTCCGGTGATAAACCGAGTTCTTTAAAATCTGTTTGCTTCATTTTTTCTCCTTCAAGTTTAATATGCGCGCAATCAAAAATGTCATCGAATATACAAATCACGCGTTCATATCAAACAGGTTTAAGAAAAAAGCTTAAATTGTTTTTTAGATATTTGGAATGAAATCATAGAGAAGTTGTTTTGTCTTCTCGCCCATTGACATATAAGACCTAAATTATAGACAAAAACTGAATATAGTAAGTTTAATTAATTGCGGCCATTTTTTTCAAATCAGTGTATTATAACACATTGGCTTGTTATGTCAATCGAATAACAAACAACAATCTGTGAATAATCGAAATTCCTCCGAACAGCCGCCTGTTAGGCGATGTTCATTTTGTTCTTTTACCAGTTTTCGCCTTCGCTCACTAATCGGCGCTCACGCTCTGCATCTTCACCCGGCTCATCGCATTTCTCAGCATCAAGCGAGTAATCTCTGAATAATTAATACCTTTGTCTATTTCAAAAGCTTTCGGGAAGTAGCTGGACCCTTCTGTCATGCCGGGCACTAGGTTGGCTTCAATAAAATTACATCGGTTATTCTCATCCTGCTTAATATCAATCCTGGCAAAATCTCTTGCGTCCAAAGCCTTAAAGCAGTGTAGCGCAATTTTGATCAGCTTCTGTCGCAAAACCTCGTCATCAACTCTTTTTAGCTCCTCCACATTGCATTGCTTTACCTTTTCCCCAAGTATCCGAATCCCGCACTTATTCATCGGCGCAATAATCTCGATGGGCGAAACACAATATTTTTGATTCACCTCATCTTCTATCACCGAAACCGTGAACTCCCTGCCGCTCAGATATTTTTCCGCTATAATTCTAGCACCATACTTTTGAAACAATTGGTCTGATTTACGCTTAAATTCTCCATAATTCTGAACCAGCGAATTCTCGTCAATTCCGTTTCCGTTTGCGGCATCTAAAGGTTTTACAAAGATAGGATATGCCATCTTGATATCCCCCTCGCTCGGGAAATTGTTTTTATCCACGACCATATAAGGCGCCGTTTCTATCCCTTGTTTTTTTACGGCCTTTTTTGCCCGTATTTTATTCGATCCCAACCTCAGGGCATATCTCTTTGATCCTGTAAAGTTAATCCCGTTTTCTTCAAAATAGTCCGAGAACCACACTTTCTGGCTCTTTCGACTTGGGATATATTTCGCCGCCAATATCACCAAATCCGGGTGGTTTTGTGCAACGACATCCATATCATTTTCTCTTCCGCATATACTGATGCGAATATGCCCGAACCGATTTCTCAGAGCTTCTTTGATTGCAAGGCATGCAGGCACGCCACCAAATCCGGATTCCTTTAAACCATCTTTTTCAGTCGTTACAATTATTATTTTCATTCATTTTCCTTTATGAGTTTTATCTCTTCTTCTTTGCACACAAACAAAAGCCACGCGGTTCTTGCTTCCCCGTCAGCAAATCTATAATGTTTGTTATTGTTATTGAATTTTCGCCATAAAGGGGTTTTTTAAGGCAATCTAGATATGCTTAAATACTTATTTAAGTATACACTAGTTCTCTTACGATAGCAATTTTTGTAACCGCTTCTCTTTTTTATATTTTACGTTTTCTTATCATCTTAAAACAAATAAAAAAACAACAGAATCATCTGTTGTTGTCAAAGTACTTCCTTTATATCTCAAGCATTATTCTAGCCTTTAAATAACTCGCCATTTTCGCTAATCACATATACACGGTCTCCCCACGCCGTCGTGCTGTGACATTCTATATAACCCAGTTTCTCCACCTGGCTAATTTCATCATCAGAAAAGTCTCTGCTTCTCAATATAACATCGGCAATTCTCTTTCCTATGCTGAATTCTGATAGCAACTGTTTTATTCTTTCATTCTCCATAATGCTCCATTCATGACTTTTTTTTAATTATATCACGAATGGTGACGCAAGCGTTAGTTAACATATACAAAACTTTATTTAGGGCGATTCCCAGTATGGCAACTCAAATATGGTACAAAGGTATAAAACTATTTCAGTTGTTCAACTCATATCATATATTAAGCACATTTAAGTGTCTTAAGCCTTTGATTGTAATGCAATACCTAAGCGGGGTGATTTGTAAACAATTGATATAGTCCAAATCTCGCAATTCATGAAGCTCTTTTTGTGTGAAGTCCATATCCTGCAGTTTTGGCCCTTTATACTTATCTCCACCTGCAAAAAATGATAATATTTCTTTTTGTCGATTGTCCTTCATTCTGTCCCCTTTCCAACGTATTAATTGTAGCACAACGGCTGGGTAATAGATACCAAACCGATTTTATCTTTGCCGATGCCTTCGTTTATCTCTTGACAATTGATTTTACATCCTATAATATTGAATTATCGTTCATTGAATATATATTCAACTTTATTTTGGAGGTGACCCCAATAGGCATTCGTGATGAACAAAAAGAAAAGCGAAGAGAAGAGATTCTAAAGGCCAGTCTCGACCTTTTTATCAGTAAAGGCTATACTGCGACCAAAATAAAAGACATTGCCGAGGCCGTCGGCATGAGTGTCGGCTTAATGTTCCACTATTTTGATAGCAAGGAAACCCTTTATGAGGCGCTGATTAAATATGGTATCTCCGGACCGATGAACACCATGGCCCTGGCAAATCGTGAGCCAATTGCGTTCTTCGAGGTGGCGGCCCAGCAAATTTTTAAGTATATCGAGGAAGAACCGTTCGTGGCCAAAATGTTTGTTCTGATGGGTCAGGCAAGCTACAACAATGATTCACCCGCAAGCGTGAAAAAGCTGCTTGAGGGCTTCGATATTTATACCCCGACCTCGCATTTAATTGCCAAAGGGCAAGCCGACGGTACCATTAGAGACGGCGACCCTATGGCCTTGAGTCTGGCTTATTGGTGTGCAATTCATGGCATCGCCGTGATGTACGCCACAAATCCTGGCCAACCGCTACCTGATAGTGAATGGATTGTAGATATAATTAGGAGGAAATAAAACTTGAAAAATGTAATTATCATCGGGGCCGGAATTGCCGGTCTGACCGCAGGGATATACGCGCGCATGAGTGGTTTTGAAACGACGATTTATGAAAGTCATACCATCACCGGCGGTGCCTCCACCAGTTGGAAGCGCAAAGGATACCTTTTTGAAGGCGGTATGCACTGGCTCACCGGTTCGTCACCCAAAACATCGCTTCATAAGATCTGGCGTGAAGTTGGCGCGCTCAACGACAGTGTAAACGTAATCAACCGAGATCCCTTTTTCACCTTAGAGCACCAAGGACAAACCGCTTATCTTTATCGCGATGTAAAAAAACTCCAACAGCATTTTCTGGAGATTGCGCCGGAGGACCGACGCGAGATCCTTAGGTTATGCCGGGATATTAGAAAGTTCTTCAGCTTTCAAATGCCTGTGACCGACATCAAGGGGGTTGAAGTCAAGAATAAATCGTCCATGTCGTTTACAGACATCCTTAGCATGTTGCCCGCCCTGCCCCGTATGGGCTTCTACGCCAAGATGACCGCCAAAACGTACGCAGAGCGATATAAAAGCCCCATATTAAAAATAATGCTACAAAGTATTGTTGGCCCAGATATCAACGCCACCGGATTGCTGTTCACCCTTGCCACTTTGATGTCTGGTGACGGCGGATATCCCGAAGGCGGCTCGCTGGCCATGGACGGTCGAATGGCTCAATATTTCGAGTCTCTTGGCGGCAGAATAGAATACAAACAATTCGTCGATAAAGTTTCCGTAAAGGACAATATGGCTGACGGAATTATTATCGGCAAAAAGCACATAGCTGCGGATGCTGTAATCGTCACGCAGGATACACTTACGGCCATCGATACGCTGTTTGATGCGCCCATCAGTGAACCCTGGGCGAATAAGATGCGAGAAGAAACAGTTCCCATGCTAAATACATTTATTTCATTGGGTATCAAAGCCGACCTCTCGGACCAGCCGGAAAGCTTGTATTTCACTTTGGTTTCCCCCATCATTTGCGCTGGCATACCGCAATCGGTCGTCGGTTTTAATAATTATGCCACCTTCAAAAACTATGCCCCCGATGGCTGTACCGCGATGACCACCGCCATTATGGGAGACAGCTATGATTTTTGGAAGCAATGCAAAGAAAACGGCACTTATGCCCAAGAAAAGCAAAAGCTCGCCGAGGCATATATCAACGCCTTGTCAAATAGAATCCCGGGAATCGCGGATAAAATCGCGGTATGGGATGTCGCCACGCCTTTGACTTACGAGCGATATTTACATTCCTATAAAGGCTCTTGGATGACTATCATGAGCGGTGCCCAACCCCTTATCTATCCTCAAAAACCCGAAACCATTGAAAACGTGTACTTTGCCGGACAACGCCTAAGATCGCCGGGTGGATTGCCCATGGCCGCCGATTCTGGGCGAAAAGCTGTTCAGTATTTGTGCTTAGATACAGACACGGTATTTCAAGGTAACTGCTAAAACGAATTTTAGTAATAAAAAAGCCCCTGCTGTAGGATTTCCATAGTAGGGACTTTTATTATTTAAATAATAGTCTTAAACTTGCAAAGAAGTTTTATTGCTTCAAACCTTCAAGCTCGTCATTCAAAGCATCAATGGTTTCAATCGCTTCTTCCATATCAGCAACGGTATCCATAATATCTGATGCAAATTCTTCGTTATCAATCGCTTTAACCTGTGTAATAATCGTCTGTACTTGTTCAACAAAGTCATTGTCCAACGCGATCAACTCATCGATCATTGCGTTTAAAGATTCAACATCGCTTGCCTTAGACAGTTCGTCTGTCTTTGCTGTAAAATCTGCTTCCCATTCTGTAGACAGATTATAAAAGTCAAACGCCAATCCGGAAAACTCTTGCAATTGTGGAAGACCCGTCAATTCAGATTCCAACGTATCAATTGTGTCTTCCATATTGCTGACGGTAATCTCATAGCTTTCTTTATCAGAAATACCTTCCTCATAACCTAAAATCTCGTCAAGATACGCTTTGGTATTTGAAAGCACTTCTTCATCCACTGATTTTAGCTTTTCAATTTCCGTCGCAACCGTTTCTTCGTCCACAGCCTCATCCAACGCCGTATCAAATGCTTCAATCGCGGTGTCATATTTTACAACGTCAGCATTGTACTTATCAACAACCGCATTATACTCTTCGCTATAATCAGGGCCGCAAGCCGCCAAGAAAACCAAAAGCATAACAATAATCAGGGCAATAGTAATTTTTTTCATAGAAACTCCTTGTCTTTCTCTCATTTATTTGTAAAGTTAGCTTTTACGAGTATACCGTATTTACAAATTTTTGTCACCCCAAAATGATGTCTTTTTCACTTTTTCTAGTACTTTTTTTACGTTTTAACAAAAAAACGCCTCCGCATAGTGAGCCGTTTTTTATTAGTATTACTTTCCTATTAAAATGTGTTATTGCCTCATATTTTCAAGATCATCATTCATAACGCCAATGGTCGTAATCGCTCTTTCCATCAAAGCAACGGCATCCGTCATGTAGAACTCAAGTTCCTCGTCACCTGCCACTTCAACCTGCGTAATGATCGCCTGTACTTGCTCAGCAAAGTCATTGTTCAACGCAATCATCTCATCGATCATTGCGTTTGAAGATTCAACGTCGCTTGTTTTGTTCAGTACGTCAGCCTTTGCCGTCAGTTCTGCGTGCCATTCATCATGCAGATCATGATACTCATTCGCCAGTCTGTAAGCCTCTAGCCTTTTTGGAAAGCTCGCCAATTGAGATTCCAACAGATCAATATAGTCTTCCATATGGCTGACGGTTTTCTCGTAACTCTCTTTATCAGAAATACCCTTCTCATATCCTTTAATCTCGTCAAGATACGCTTTGGTATTTGAAAGCACTTCTTCATCCACAGCTTTTACCTTTTCAATTTCCGCCACAACCGTATCTAAGTCCTTAGTGTCGTCGTTCAATGCCGTTTGATACGCGTCTACCGCGGTGTTATATTTTTCAATGCCAGCATCGTACTTATCAAGAACCGCATTATACTCTTCGGTATAATCGGGGGCACAGGCCGCCAAGAAAACCAAAAGCATAACAATAAAAAGGGCAATAGTAATTTTTTTCATAGAACTTCCTTGTCTTTCTCGTTTTTTTGTAAGATACACTTTTTTGAGCATACCGTATTTGCAAATTTTTGTCACCTTGAAACGATGTCTTTTTCACTTTTCCTAGTACTTTTTTTACGTTTTAACAAAAAAAACGCCTCCGCATAGTGAGCCGTTTTTTATTAGTATTACTTTCCTATTAAACTGAACGAAATTTCTGCTCATCCTGCGCTGTACGTTACTTCTTTGCGCCCAATCCGTTTCTTAAAAAGCGGACGAACTCCTCCAGATTTTTCAGCTTTTCTTCGAGCGCGACCGTTTCGCTGAAGAAATCGTGATAATTCTCAAAAAGCTTTGTTAACAACCTTTCAACAAAATCCCTGTCATAACTCGGGTCCAGTTCTTTTGACTGATATGCATCATCCACCAACTGAGATAAAATGTTGTTTTCATCTTTCCCAATGATTTTAAGCATGTTGTCATAGATTTCATTGCCTTTTTCTTTTGCAAACATATTGGCAAGCTGGTTGTATTTGGTATGCGCTTGCGCAAACAAAAGGCCTGCTTTAGCTTGATAAAAGAACTTATCAAATATGTCGATGTTCTCAAAATCAGCTGAATGACTTTCCATATACTCAGAAATGGCTATCCACTTTGTTTCAATGCTTTTCTTTAGAAGATGCAAGTAAAGGTCTTCCTTATGCTTAAAGTGGTAATAAAAGCTCCCTTTGCTGACCTTCGCGTTTTTCATGATTCGGTTTAGCGACGCATTTTCATAGCTAAATTCACAGAACTCATTCAGACTTTCTTCGATTAACGCTTCTCTGCTCTTAAACTTTTTTTCCTTCACCTATTCACCTCTGGTTTAAGCCTGCTTCTTCTTTCCTCTTGCCACAAAGATTATCACCGCGACACAGATGAGTAAACCGATGGCCGCCGGGATAACCACACTGGTTCCCGCTTGCCCGCCTTCAACAACGCTCCACAGCGTTTTCATAACGGCGATTAGCACAATAATGCCTAGCCCCATTTTAATACTTCTCTTCCAAAATGCAAGCCCTAATAGATACAGTGTCAGCGGTACAAAGGACGAAATAATAATTTTAGATGCTGTCCAGTTTGATGTCAGATATTCTTTCTCCATTTGCAAGAAGCCGATGACTTTATCATTATATACTACCGGCTCGGGGAACCAGAACATGCTGGTCAGCCCCAAGAAAGCGGTGAGACTGATGCCAAGCCAACTTCTCTTATACGCAAAGTAACATAACGGCAGTAGAATGAGCGGCCGAATATACCAGCTTAAGATGTTATGATGGCGTAAAAATGCCCATTCGAAGAAGGCTTTGTTCGTCGCCATCAACAATATAAAGACAAGGGTGAGCAGCGCAAACAATATCGCCAATGCCGATGACCACGCTGTTTTCTTTGTTTTTATTTCTGTCATTTTCTTGTCCTCCGCTATTTCAAATACGCTCTTGTTAGTTTCATAACGCTTTCGATGATTTCTGGGTCCTTCATATACTTCGAAGATTCCACCTGCTGGTTCTTCTCATCAAAAACCTTCCCCGATATGCCGGCTACCGCGTCGCTGGTTGCCAGATAGGTATAGGTCTTCGCCATTTCCTCGGGTGTAATCGCTTGTTTGCTTTTTTGCTCATACACCCATTTCATAAAGCCGGAAACACCCGACAGCCGACTCATATCCACCTTAACCGCCGTGACACGCACGCAGTTGATGGTTGCTTTTGACCCTTCCAGTTCCTTGGCCAAGTGATATGTGAACATCACCTGTGCTTGCTTGGATTGGTAATACGCATTCGTCATGCTAAACTTTTTGTTCCTAAACTCAGGATCGTCCAAATCCACCTTTAAGAAAGGTTTGGCCAAAAGCCCTTTTGACGATACCGTCAAAATTCGACCATTTTCACTGGCCTTGATTTTGTCCAATAGCATATATGTCAACGTCACGGGGTTGACATGGTTTGTCATCCATACCGTTTCATACCCTTCTTTTGTAAAGCGCGCTTCTTTTTCAGAGATATCGAAAATGGCTGCATTATGGATCAACACATCCACTTTTTTATATTGGCTGTTGATGCTGTCCGCAAATGATTTTGTGGATGATATCAAACTCAAATCAAGCAAGTTTAATTCCACATCCGTGCTCTTGCTGGCTTTTTTAATCTCCGCCAAAGCTTTTTTCCCGCGCTGTTCATTCCGGCAAGCAATGATAACATAGTATCCTTCCTTAGCCATCTGAATAGCCGCTTCTTTACCGATTCCAGAATTTGCTCCAGTAATTATACAGAGTTTCTTTGTCATGATAATCTTCCTTTCAATTTTTAGACCATCCGTCCTACAAACAGTATTGTACCACTCGGTCTAATTTCTGTCAACTCTTTTCCGTTGGCCTTTCCGATAGTGATTGGCTCATATCTTGCTAAAATAAATATCCCCCAGCGCCACTGGGGGCTTACACAAAAAGGCCATCACGGGATGGCCTTTTTTAAATATCTTATTATCGTGTTTTTACAAAGTAGGTTATATCCCTCAGATTAATCCTTAAACTATTGGCTCAATAACCTTCTTAATAAACTCAACCCTGTCCTTTACCTTGCGTGCAAGAAGTGATGCGATGGCAACCACCAGTTTTTTCTTAGTATTAACATAGATGACATTCCCGCCGTCGCCAATAGCCGCATAGCTGTCTGCATCTATAATCCACCAAAGATATCCGTACGACAAATTCATTTCTTCCCATCGGCTATGCACGGTTGTGCTTTCCTTGATCCATTCGGCCGAAACCAATTGCCTACCTTCCCACTCGCCACCGTTCAAATACAGCTGTCCGATTTTCGCCATATCTGTCGGCTTCATAAATAGCCCCCATGCCGCCGTGGCGACGCCCTGTGGGTCATTCACCCATCCGCATCGGTGGTAGTCTTTCATGAGGTTAAGTTGTTCCTCTTTGCTGTGAAAAACCACGGACTGTGCAGCTTCAATCCCCATCGGTGAAAATAGATGGGTGTTGGCAAAATCCAGCACGGGCTCTTCGGTTGCGTTCATCAATATCCCCGTTAAAATATCCGGTCCGATCAGTGGCGTGTATCGAAACTCACCGATCTTGCCCTTCCCGCCCAAAAGATCAAGCGCGCTTTTCACCCAGCTCTCACTCGAAAAATATTTTGTATACGGTGCGGACTTATATTTAAAGGGCGCGGTCATGGTCAGCATATCCTTAATCGTAACGTTCTGCGCCATTTTTTCGCCCCGCTTAGGGGTATAATCCGGGAAATATTCCAGCACTTTTTGCCCAATATCTCCGATGTATCCTTGCCCAATGGCCATGCCTATTAAAGCGGAAGTAATGCTCTTTGTCACCGAAAACACATGGAAAGCGGCATCAGCCGTATACCCATTAAAATATTTTTCATATAGCGTTTCACCATTTTTTCGCACCACAATGCCCGCGATATTGCTGTAATCCTTGCCTATCGTCTGCTCTAGCTCTTTGATTTGTTCCTGTTTCATCTCATCTAATTCTCCTTTATTTGAGTAAAGGATATCCCTAAAACAAAGGGTATATTGATTAAAAATATTTTTCAAGCCCTATTATAAAAAATATTTTTATCTTGAAAAGAACGCCTAAAGCGCAAAGCTATTTTTGCTGTACGTCGGCAATTTAAAAAGCGCATCAGCCTTAGCAAATACGCTTCTTAAGTGTTATTATAATAAGGTTTAGTAGTAAGGACACTATTGTAAAAATAAACCCTAATACTCCCATTTCACAATCAACTTAACTTATTGCAAACCCGTTCTAATGGGCAAGAGCACCCTATGGCTTGCT